>JANXLP010000496.1 GCA_025355125.1 Opitutaceae bacterium
CTCCCGCCAACTCGCCGGCGTCCGCGGCCGCACCCTCATCGTGAATCTCCCGGGCCGCCCCAAAGCCATCCGCGAAAACCTCGAAGCCGTTTTCCCCGCGATCCCCTACTGCCTCGACCTCATCGGCGCCGCCCGTCTCGAAACCAACGACGACGTCATGAAAGCCTTCCGCCCAAAACCCTAGCATAAACGCCTCCCGCCTAAATCGTCCGCCATTGCGAGGAGCGGAGCGACGCGGCAATCCAGCGCTCCCCTCTCCGCGCGCAGCGCCTTCGCCCACCGGCGCTCTCACGGCCCCTTCACGACCACCCCGCCCTTCATCACGAACCGCACTTTGCGCAGCGCGGAAATATCCTTCGTCGGATCGCCGTCGACCGCGATCAGATCGGCCAGCAACCCCGCCTTCACCAACCCGACCTGATCGTCGATGTGCAACACCCGCGCATCGACCGACGTCGCCGCCTTCAACGCCTCCAGCGGCGTCATCCCAAAATCCACGAGCGCCTCTATCTCCTTCGCGTTGTCGCCATGGGCGAACACGCCCACGTCGCTCCCGTTCGCGATCGTCACGCCCGCCGCCAGCGCCGCCTTAAACGCCGCCCGCCGCTGCGCCATCACCGCCGGTTTTGAGATCGCCAGCGTCGGCACCAGTGCGACTCCCCGTTCCTTCATCAGCTTAAAAACTTCCGGCGTCCCGTCGTTGCCATGCTCGATCGTTTCCACGCCCGCCAGCGTCGCGCGCCGCATCCCTTCCGCCGTCGTCGCGTGCGCCGTCACCCCGCGCCCGCTACTCCGCGCCGTGTCCACCACGAGTTTTAATTCCTCCACAGAAAACGTCGGCGCCGCCTGCTTGCGCGGGTCCCAGCGGTAGTCCGCATAAATCTTGATCCAGTCCGCGCCGTGCCCGATCTGGTCGCGCACCACACGGATCAACGCATCCACCCCGTCCGCCTCCTCCGCCCCCTGAGGCACGGTCCATTCCGAGGCATAACCCGTCGGTCCATAACTCCCCGTCGCCACGATCGCCTTCGTCACGATGATCATCCTCGGCCCGAGAATGATCCCCTGCTCCACCGCCTGCTTGAGTCCCGCGTCCGCATAGCCCGCGCCTTCCGTGCCGAGGTCGCGCACCGTCGTAAACCCCGCCAATAACGTCGCCCGCAAGTGATTCGTCGCCCGCGCCACGCGCAACGACGCCGATTCCTTCGCCACCTGCTCGTTCCACGGCGTCTCGCTGTAAGGATGGAGCAACACGTGACTGTGCGCATCGATCAAACCCGGCAGCACGGTGCTGGCCGGCAACTCGATCACCCTCGCCTCCGCCGGCACCGCCATCTCTGTCGCCGGCCCCACCGCCGCGATCTTGTCACCGCGCACGAGCACGGCCCAACCCTCATGCGCCACCTCGCCGTCAAACACCCGCGCCGGCTTCAGCACCGTCACCACCATTGCCGGCTCCGCCGCGCCCAACGTCGCCGCCACGCTCAACACCACCAGCCACACACATAATTTCATCCCGCCACCGTGCACACTCCGCTTTGGGTGAAAAGCCCCGATCCTACCCACTGCTCTGCCTCTTTATTTCCATCCCTCTTTTCCGTATTCGCGCCTATTCGCGTGATTCACGGGCCCACTCTTAAAATCCCTCCGTCACCCCGCTCAGAACTTCGGATTCTGCCACTCCGCCGGCAGCACCGACTCTGGTCCGATAATATAGATTCGATAATACAGCCAGAACACCACCGCGCCCAACAGCAGCAGAAAGAATATCTCCCCCAGTTCGCCGCCATTCTTGCGTGATCCCTGATGCAACACGCCCACCAGCTTGCCGATCGCCGGTGCCACGACAAAGCCCACGAACGACCCGCCAAACAACACCATCCCCATGATCGCGCCCGTGCGCAGAAACGGATCGCCAAAAATCTTAGCCTTATAGCTCACCATCTCCACGCACAGGTTGAGCAGGAGCAGACAGCACGGGAGCACGTAGTAATTGCGGACGACAGTCGTGTTTTTCATGCGGGCACGTGGGAAGAGTCGGTCAGTTTGCCTAAAAGCATGCCCGTCATTGCGAGGAGCGCGGCGACGCGGCAATCCAGCAAAATTCCTCCGGCGCACAGCGCTTTCCCTTACCCCGATCCCGCAGCCTCACAAATTCCACGCAGTTCGTCACACCCCGCTTGCACGAAAGCGAAATCTCACCGTCTGTCTGCTCTTTCCCATGATCAACTACAGCAACCCTGACCTCACCCAACATCCACCACGCAGCGTCCGCGTCCGCATTGGCGGCTACGCGCACCTCGCCCGTCTCCTCGACAAAGCCCGCGCCGTCATCGCCGGTAAGGGAGCCGACTATCACTACGATTGCTCGCTCGATAAAATGTTCTTCGCGTTCACCGGCCTCACCGCCGATGCCACGCTCGCCGAGATCAAGAGCGGCAAGTCCGACCTCGAAATGCTCGTTTGGATCAACGCCAACACCAGCCGCCAGCCCTTCGAGGTGGTTTCCTGGTCGTCGTGGCTCGAGCAAGTCGGCCCCGGCAGCGCCGAAAGCCACGAGTGGATTGCCGGCGTCATCAAGGGCGACAAGTCCGCGCGCGACGACATCCGCTCCTTCGCCGAGATGCTCGATCTCGACGATTTTATCAGCTACGGCGGCAAAGCCTAAAGAAACTGCCGATTTGCGATTGGCGATTGCCAATTCGAATTCAGCCGGCGCGACCAAAAAGTCCGCCGGCTTTTTCATGCCCACCACTCCGCACCCGCTTCAATAGGTCCCTCACAATCGGCAATCCACAATCGCCAGTCGGCAATCCCTACAGCTCGGTATATTTATCCGAACGCCCCTTCGCTTTCTCCACGGGATATTTCTGCGCGTTCGCCGCCATCTTCGCCTCAATCACCGCCGCCACATCGAGCCCCGTCACATTCGCGAATTCCAGGGCGTAGATCACCACATCCGCCAGTTCCTCGGCGATCTTCGCGCGCTTCGCCGGATCGCTCACGACCGCGCGCGACGCTTCCGACGTGCTCCATAGAAAATGCTCCATGAGTTCACCCGCCTCGGCGGCGAGCGCCATGCTCAGATTTTTCGGCGCGTGGAACTGCTCCCAGTCCCGCTCGCGCGCAAACGCGAGCACGCGGCTCTTCAACTCGGCAATCGTCGTGGTGGCATCTGCCAGCGGCTCATTCATGCGCCCCACGCTACAAAGACTCCGTTGTGGGAGCGAGCTTGCTCGCGACTCCGCCCCCCCCCCGCCGCTCCCGGCTCTCGCTCTGCACTCCCCGATCCATTCCGTGCTCTCAGCTCTTCGCTCTCAGCACTCAACTCTCAACTTCCGTCCGCCCTCCCGCTCCGTCCCCGTCACGCAATCTTCACCGTCATAGAAAAATTTCCACTTGGCACGCCGGCTGCATTTTGCACCGTATCGCATTGTTCCAATGACCTCGGCAACTCAACATCACCACCGCAGCGCCGGCACTTCGTTTACGAAGGCCGTGCAGCAACGCTGTGCGCAGATGTGCCCGGTCGTCTCCGTTTGGAGCAAACAAACCGGCGCGGGCTTCTCCCGCTAAACCTCCGAAATCACGGACCAGTTTAGCCACACGAGAAGCCCGGAGCCCCAAGCTCCAGGACGCCACCGCCTTTTCCCTATGCACACGATCATCCGCCCACTCAGTCCCGCCAGTCGCTCGCGCCCGTCGGAAGCTCACACCGTTGAGTCCTTCCGCCAGCCTAGCTACGACTGCCGTGACCACGCCGCCGCCGTCAAACTCGACGTCTACGTGCCGGGTGTGGACGCCGCCGGCATCGACATCGAGGCGCGCGGCCCCGATCTCGTGATCACCGCGCGCAAGGCCCACTTCGTGCGCGTCAACTGGCAGTCGCTCCACCTCGAGGGCGCGCAGCGCGATTACCAGCTGCGCCTGCGCCTCGGCCTCGGCTTCGACTACGCGTCGATGCAGGCCGAGATCCACGAGGGCGTGCTCACCGTGAGCCTGCCCAAGCGCGCGCCCGTCGAAAACGAGAGCACGCTTCGCCGCGTCGCATAAATCGCCGCGCCTCCGAGGTCGGCCGTCCGCTCCGCCGCGCGGACTCCGCTCCGCCGCCCCTTCCGTTCCCGCCGCTCCCACCATCAACCCACTTTGCGTCCCGGCCGGCTGCGGAACGCGTGAGCCCCGAGCCGGTTTTACCCACCGCTTCATCCTCACGTCCTCCGCAGCGGCCCGGGCCAAAAAAAAGAGCGGGCCAAATGGCCCGCCCTTCAATTTTTTCGAGTGCTGCTTTTGCGGCGACTCCCGGAACCTCAAGCGGCCCGTTCCTGTTCTTCGATCTTCAGGACTTTGTAGCCGCCAATGGCCTTAAAGTAGAGCAGCACGCCGATGAAGATCACGGCCATGATGGCCGGGATGAATGAATCGGCCTTGAGCGTCTTGCGGTCACCCGTGCGGTCGGCCTCCACAATCGCCTTTTGCTCCGGGGTCGGGGTCTTGGCTTCCTTGGCCGCCGCGAGCTTCGTGCCATCGATGGCGTAAACCGGATCGAGGAACAAGAATTTCGAGGGAGCCGCCGCCTTCACCGTCTCATAAGCTGCGGGATTGGTCTGTTTGAGCGTCTCGGCCGCATAGCGGTCCTTGCTATAGCCAAGACCGGGACCGCCAATCAGACCGGCGGAAAGCATGCCTATGCCACCCATGATCGAAATCGCGATCGCACCCGAGCGCGGATAACGGTCGGAAACCACTGCCAACATGGTGGGCCAGAAGAAGGTCTTGCCCACGGCGTAGATGCCGAGAGCGACCAGCGCCATCGTGAACGTATGCATCACACTGGAGAGTTGCAGGCCCACCACCGCCAGCAACGAACACACGACCAACAAACCGACCGGCGAGAGCTTGAGATTCTTCTCAATCCAGTGCGCACAAAAGCGCAGGCTGAACATGATCGCCGACGTCCAGATGAACAGGAACTTGCCTTGCTCTGAGGTGAAGAGATTGCCCGTGATGTTCTGAATCCAACCATCCGTCCCCAGTTCAACCGCGCCAATCAGGGCGTGCGTGATGAACAGCACAAACAAAAGGATCGAGCCGATTGAGAACTTCGTAACCACGCCGACGGCAATGACCAAAACCCCCGCGACACCGTAACTGGCGCCTTCCGGAAGACCGAGCGGACCTTTGCAGAATTCAAAAATCAAATAAGACACCACGATCGCGCCCAGAATGCCGACGTCCTTAAACATCTCACTGAACTTCGCGCCTTTTTGTGAAGCCTCCGATTTCGGCATCTTTTGGCCGAGGAACATAAGGCCATAAGCCACCGTTGGGATCAGATAGAGCGAGAGCTGAATCTTCCAGCTGAGTTCCATCTTGTCATCCAAGACCCAGCCGAGGGCGCTCCCTGCGACGAGACCAGCCGGCCAGCTCGCATGAAGGATGTTCAAATAGTGGGTGCGCTGTTTCGGGAAAAGTGTCGCCACGAGCGGGTTCGCAACGGCTTCCAGCGTCCCGTTCGCGAAGGCAAAGATGAACATACCAATCGTGAGCATCTGATAGGCATTTGCCGGCGTGGAGGCACCGAAAGTCACGAAAGCCGAGATCACGTGGGCGACAAAGGCCGCGATCACCAGTTTTCCGTAGCCGATTTTATCGACCAGCAAGCCGCCGATGATGATACCGAAACAGAACCCGGTGAAGCCGGCTCCGCCGATGGCGCCGAGTTGCGTGGCCGTAAAGCCGAACTCTTTGCCCCAGTTGTCGAAAATACCGCCACGAATGGCGAATCCGACACCGGCCGCAAAAATTGCCGCGAAACCGGCCCAGAGGAGGCGCTTCGCATTGGGTGCGGTGGGCGCGTAATCAACATGCTCGTTACTCATAGTAATACTGATGGGGTTGAGGGGGGAGGGGAAAAACCGACGAAGACCCCTGCGTTGTGCGAGACTCACTTCCCCTCGGCAAGCGGCTTTTATGAAAACGTAAATCTCACTCTTTTTCACTCGCGCAGCTTTTTTTCATTTGAGCCGGCACTTTTCGCACCGATGAAAGTCTAGCGACTTAGTTTATACCACCAAACCGACAGCTACCACCACCCACCATGGCCTTTCCACCCCTCTTCATCCGCCCCCAACTCTTCGACGATAAGCCCGCCATCGTGCAGATGGTGACTCGCGAGGATGTGTTGTGGAACCGCCCCGTGTTCCGCGCCCCGCCCCTGCAAGTCTCGCCGCCCGACGTCCAACCCGAGATCTTCAACATCCTCGCCATACCCGTCGTCGCGCGCTGATTTCCCCGGGCCCGTCGCAACCCGGCACCTGTCCTTCCCTTTAGCGGAGACGCCCGTCTCCGCTTTTTTGTGCCCATATTCCACGCTTGGCGACGACGCCCCGTCTGATTTCACCACGCTAGCAGCCTACACGAAAACCCAATCTTTGTCGGGCCGCCGCTCGCCGGCGGATCGCCACCCGCGCCCCGAAGATCGGGCTCTCAGCTCTTAACTCTCAACTGAATTTAACCGCCCGCTAGCCCCATGCCGTTGACCCCGCCCCAGCTCACCGCCCTGCGCGCCCTCCTCGACCGCCTCATCCCCGCCGACGATTTCCCCGGCGCCCTCGCCGCCGGCACCGACCACTTCATCGTCGCTCTGCTCGCCGGCGACTGCACCGCCGAAGCTCCGACCGTCGCCCTTGGCCTCACTCAACTCGACGCCGAGTCCGCCGTCCGCCACGGGCAACCCTTCGCCACGCTCCCATCCGCCGCCCAAGACGCCCTCCTCACCGCCCTCGAGCAAAACCACCCTGCCACCCTCTGGCCCGCGCCACTCACCGCTTCGGCATTCCTCAACCGCTTGATCGATCTCGCCGCCGAGGGCTTTTACGCCGACCCCGCCAACGGCGGCAACCGCGACGCCGCCTCGTGGCGCATGATCGGCTACGACCCGCGCCTCCCCGCAAAACCCACCGCCCCATGAGCGCCGCATCCGCCCCCTACGACGTCATCATCGTCGGCGCTGGTCTCGGCGGTGGTATCGCCGCCGGCCTGCTCGCCGCAGCCGGCCAACGCGTGCTCATCCTCGAACGCGGCCGCGATCTCCGTTACCGCGACATCCCCACCGACCACCTCCGCCACCACCGCCTCTCCCTTTACGGCGACAACACCACCCTCGACCCCGCCGGCCACCCGCGCGTCTTCGTCGATCCCGCCGGCCGCGCCCGCACCGTCCTCCCCCACGAGGCCGATTATAACAACAACGCCCTCACCGTCGGCGGCGGCGCCCGCGTCTGGGGTATGCAGGCGTGGCGCTTCCATCCCGACGATTTCCGCATGGCCTCGCGCTACGGCACGCCCGTCGGCAGCTCCCTCGCCGACTGGCCGATCTCTTACGCCGACCTCGCCCCTTTCTACGAACGCGCCGAGCACGAGATCGGTGTCGCCGGCGATCACGCCTCCACCCGTTACGCGCCCCGCGAGCGCGCCTACCCGCTACCACCCGTCCCGCTCTCGCCCACCGGCGCCTGGCTCGCCCGCGGCGCCGACACCCTTGGTTGGAGCCACTTCACGCCCCCGCTCGCCGTCAACACCGTCCCCTACCACGGCCGCGCCGCCTGCGTCCAATGCCGCCAATGCATTGGCTTCGCCTGCCCCACCGATGCGCGCAACGGCTCCCACAACACCCTCCTCCCCCGCGCTCTCGCCACCCGTCGCTGCACCCTCGTCACCCGCGCCCACGTCGCTCGCGTGATCACCGACGCCGCCGGCCGCGCCACCGGCGTCGAATATTTCGCACCCACCGCCCCCGACTCCGCCCAAACCGCGCGCCGCACCGCCCACGCTAAAACCATCATCCTCGCCGGCGGCGCCATCGAGACCGCCCGGCTCCTCCTCCTCTCCGCCTCACCCCAACACCCCCACGGCCTCGGCAACCACAGCGACCACGTCGGCCGCCATCTTCAGGGCCACTACTATCCCGTCGTCTCCGGCCTCCTCCCGCCCGGCGTGGAAAACCCCAATCTCGGCCCCGGCGTCTGCCTCGCCACCACTCAGTTTAACCACGGCAACCCCGGCGTCATCGGCGGTGCCATGCTCGCCAACGATTTCGTCAAACTCCCGATCATCTTCTGGCGCTCCCATCTCCCGCCCGACCTCCCGCGCTGGGGCCTCGCCAACAAACGCGCCATGCGTGACCTCTACCTCCGCGGCATCGATCTCCGCGGTCCCGTCCAAGAAATTCCTTCGCCCGATTCCCGCGTCACGCTCGACCCCACCGTCCGCGACCGCTTCGGCCTCCCCGTCGCCCGCCTCAGCGGCACCACCCATCCCGAAACCGTCCGCACCGCCGAATTCATCCGCGCCCGCGCCGAGGAATGGCTCCGCGCCGCCGGTGCCGAACGCGTCTGGAGTTCTCCCATGGATTTGCACCTCTCCGCCTCGCAACACCAAGCCGGCACCGCCCGCCTCGCCGCCGATCCGCGCGACGGCGTCACCGATCCCTTCGGCCGCGTCCACGGCCACGATAATCTCTGGATCACCGACGGCTCCCTCCACGTGACCAACGGCGGCTTCAACCCCGCCCTCACGATTATGGCCCTCGCCTTCCGCGCCGCCGAAAAAATCCTCCGCCAGTAGGGCGCGGTCTCCGACCCGCCCTCCACGCCCAACGCCCGACCGTGGGAGCGAGCTCGCTCGCGACTTCCGCCGGCTCGCCTACTTCTCCGCCACCACCCAAATCAAATCCCCACGCGCCCCCCGCCCCTGCGCGAGCACCTTCGCCAGAAACTCCACCGTCTCCGCCGCTTCATCCGCAAACTTCCACGGCGGATTCACGATCAGCAAACCGCAGCCGATCATCTTCGCCGCCGGCGGATTCACGATCAGTTCCACCGCCAGCGTCGGCGGCAGCGCCAATCTCCGCAGCTCCATAAAAAACCGATCCACTTTCGCCCGCTCCGTCAGCGGATACCACACGGCAAACACCCCGCCCGGCAACCGCCGCAGCCCGTCTTTCACCGTCCCCACGATCTGCGCCCACTCGTCCTGCGCTTCAAACGGCGGGTCGATCAGCACCAGCGCGCGCTTCTCCAGCGGCGGCAACACCGCCCGCACCGCACCATAGCCGTCCGCCTCGCGTGATTGCACGCCATCCGAAAACTGAAACCGGTCCCGCAGCACCTTCACCTCATCCGGCTGACGCTCGCAGAACACCAGCCGTTCCTGCGCCCTCGCCAACAGACTTACCAGCATCGGCGAACCCGGATAAAACCGCGGCGTCGCCCCCACATTTCCCTGCGAACGATCAAACGCCCGCACCTGTGCCACGTAGTCCGCGACCGCCTCGGGGATTGCCCCTCCCTCCCACAACCGCCCCACCCCTTCCGGCCACTCCGGCGCGCGCGCATGCGTGTCGCCCGTTGCCGCCGCCGCGAGATCATAGCTCCCGCGACCGGCGTGCGTATCAAGATACAGAAAACCCTTCTCCTTCTTTTGGAGCGCGCGCACGAGCTGCACCAGCAGCACGTGCTTCATCACGTCGGCGAAATTCCCCGCGTGATAGTGATGGCGGTAGTTCATCCCAAGTGCGGGCTTTTCTGCTTTGTCATGGCGAGGAGCGCAGCGGCGCGGCCGTCCAGCTCTCCGCTAAACCCGGCGAAGCCGGAATCAAGTGGGTGTCTCTGTCCAGCCATCATCTCCGACGCCCCGCGCTCTGCCCGCCTCACGCCGCCACCGGCACCTTGACCACGACCTTGCGCACCAACATCGGGGCGCCCGCCGCCACCAGCGGACGATGCCCGTCGATCGGGAAAAACACCGCGACCTCGCCCGCGTTCACGCGCAGCGTCGAGTGGTTCGTATAGCCCGCATAAAAAAGCACATCTTTCGCCGGCCGCAGATCCTCGCTGACCGTGAGATTACCCACGTCGCTCAGCTCCATGATCTCTTCGCCCACGATCACCGCCTGCACGTCGATGTAGGCCTTGTGCGACTCCCACTTCGGAACCGTCGGCACGCCCGCCGGCAGCGTCATGCACGCCTGCGGCAGCGCAAATACCCCGCCGCCCAGCTCCACCTTCTGCATCTGCTCTGCGGTCAGGCCGTCGAGCAACGCGCGTTCCGGCGAACCGGCGCGCAGACACGCTTCGACGTAGGCGAAGGCCGTGGTGAATTTATCCGAGTGCGCGAGCTGAGCCCGCACCGTGGCGAGTGAACCGAAGAGAGCCATGCCCATGAGCGTCGATTCCCTGTTAAAATCTGGCAAGCCGCGAAACCGACGTTGCGCGCCGCGGTCCATTTTACCCAAATCCACCCGCATGAAAAAATCATCCTCGTTTCTTCTCGCCTGCGCCCTGCTGATCCCGACCGCACTCCCCGCCGCCAGTTTCGAGGGCAAGGTCCGCTTCAAGATCACCAGCGGCAAGACCGCCCAAGACATGGACTATAGCGTCAAAAACGGCCTCGCCCGCATCGACGTGCAGAGCAAAGACGGCACCGCCAGCGTCATCATGGACCCCGCCAAGCAGGAAGTGACGATCCTCATACCCGAGCAGAAAATGTATATGGTCCAGTCTATCGCCGGCAAAGACGGTGCCGCCGCCGCTGCGGGCGTGGACCCCGCCAACACCAGCTTCGAAAAAACCGGCGCCACCGAGAAAATCCTCGGCTACATCTGCACTAAATACATCGCCAAGAACAAAGACTCCTCCACCGAGATCTGGGCGACCGAAGACCTCGGCACTTTCATGGGCACCGGCCCCGGCGGCGGCAGTCCATTCGGCGGCGGCAAGCGCGGCGGCGCCGGCGCCCAAGCTTGGGAAGCCGCCCTCGTCGGCAAAAATTTCTTTCCCCTCCGCGTCGTCAGCCAGAACTCCAGCGGTAAGGAAATCACCCGCATGGAAGCCACCGCCGTCGAAAAGAAATCCATTCCCGACTCCGAGTTCGCCCCACCCGATGGTTTTCAGAAATTCGACATGGGTGCGATGATGCGCGGTATGATGCCCGGCCGTTGATCCGTTCTCATTTTTCGGCGAACCTCAGGACCCTCGGCCGCGACTTCCCGTCGCGGTCTTTTTTTGCCCACCGCGCTGAACTGAACCACCCCGGCTCCATCGTCTCGCGCCCAAAAGCATTGCCGCCCCACCGCCCCGCCTGTCTCGTCGCCCCACTCGTGCCCGGCCTCACCCGCATCCTCTCCGACCTCCACTACGGTGACCGCGCCAGCCGGCTGCTCTCGCTCACTCAACTCCGTCCGCTCCTCGATGGTCCCGACGAAATCATTCTCAACGGCGACACCCTCGACACCCGCCACGGCCCCTACCCCGAGCGCACCGCCCGCGCCCGCGCCGAAGTTGATGCCTTCTTCTCCGCCGCCGGCCCGCGCATCACGCACCTCACCGGCAACCACGACCCCGACATCTCCCCGCACCACTCACTCGATCTCGCCGCCGGCCAGGTCTTCGTTACCCACGGCGACATCATTTTCGACAACGTCGTCCCGTGGGGCCGCGACGCCGCGTTTTTCGACACTCGTATCGCGCACGGCCTCACCGCCCTTTCCCTCGCCGAGCGCACCCAACTCGCCCCGCGCCTCGCGCTCTACCGCGCCACCTGCCTCGCGCTCCCCCAACGCCACCAAGCCGAGCCCAATCCCTTCAAGTATTTCTTCAACCTCGCCGCCGACACCGTCTGGCCACCCCTGCGCACGCTCCGTATTTTGCGCGCGTGGCAAGAAACGCCCGCCCGCGCCGCCGCCATCGCCGCCGCGCATCGCCCCGCCGCCCGCTTCATGCTCATGGGCCACACCCACCGCCCCGGCATCTGGCCCATGCCCTCCGGCGTTACCGTCATCAACACCGGCTCCCTCACCCGGCCCTTCGGCGCCTTCACCGTCGATCTCACCCCCAGTCACCTCGCCGTCCGCCGCATCGAATTCCGCTCCGGCGCATTCCATCCCGGCCCCATCATCGCCGACTTTGCACTCGCGGAAGCGCCGACTTCCCCAAAAATAGCCCCATGAGTATCACGTTTGGCTGGTGGAATCGCGATCCCGTCGAGGGCAAGTTACAAATCCACGTGGAAGTCCACGGCGGCAACATCGAGTGGTCGCGCCATCAGGGCCACAACACGTCCTGGCTCCCCTACCAGCCGACCGAAGACGACCGCGAAAAACTCGTCTCCGAAGCCGAGAAACGCGTTCCCCGCCGCCTCATCAGCCAGAAGCAGTTCGATGAAATCAAGCGCCTCAGCCAAAACGACGTCCCCGGAAAAATCTCCGGCAAACGCGTCACCGGCCTCGGCCCGTCCTTCAACTAGGCTGTCCTCCGCGTTCGCTGCCGCGCACTTTGTTTGGCCCGGCATTTCCGGCTCGGTATTCGCGCCCATTCGCGTGATTCGCGGGCAACAAAAACGTCCAGCCTTCAGAGCGGCTACGCTTCGCTTTCCCCCGCCCCAAACCGCTCCCAGATCAGCCGAAACGCCGGCGTAAATTCGCCCGGCTTTTCCCGCATCCACGCCGTCAGTGCCGCCGGCGTGACCCATTCACCCCGCTCGATCTCCTCCGGGTGCAGCACAAACGGCCCTTCGTGCCGCAGTTGATAAACCCACAGAAATTCCCAGCCCGTCTGCGCGCACGCCTCCACGCGTTGCCAGCGCACCAATTCCTCCGGCCTCACCCGCACGCCGATCTCCTCACCCAGCTCCCGCGCCGCCGCCCTATCGTAGTCCTCGCCGCTATCCACATGCCCCGAGCACGCCGCATCCCAGCACCCCGGCGACATATCCTTCAACATCGAACGTTTCTGCAAAAACGTCCGCCCCGCCGCGTCAAACACCAGCACATGCACCGCCCGGTGCCACAGCCCCCGCGCATGCACCTCCCGCCGCGCCGCCCGCCCGATCACCGCGTCGTTCGCATCCACCACATCGAAAAACTCTTCGCTCTTCATAAGCATAGACCGGCTTCATGCCCACCTCCCCACCGCCACGCAACCCCCGAGCCCACCTGCGAGCGCCGCCGCTCCGAACCGTGCACGCGGACGGCCCGCCCGCGTCCGCACGTCCTCACCGTTGACGCCCTCCCGCCCCCGACCGACCGTCCTTCGCCGCCAAAAATGTCTCTCTCCTCCGCTTCCTTCGAAACCTATTTGTCCTCCCTCCGCTGGCTCGTGAACCAGAGATC
>JANXLP010000504.1 GCA_025355125.1 Opitutaceae bacterium
ACGCCGGATTCTTCTCATCGTTACGCGCCGTCAGCCTCACCCGGCGCGCACCGTTCTGCTCCATCAGTCGCGCCGTTTCGTCAGGACCGATCACAACCTGCTCGACGTTATCCAGCAACCGCGCCTGCAACCACGGATCCGTGCGCCCGTGTGAGAGATAGGCCGGGTGCGGCAGCAGGTCATAAATAAACCGGTCCATCACCACGTTTTCGGGCTGGAATTTATCCTCGGTGCGCGTGCGTGAATCGATGATGGCCCACCCTCGCTTGGCAAAAGGCTGCGTCTGCCAAAATCCCCAGCCCACCGCCAACCCCAGCAAAACCCAGATCCCCCGCTGCCGCCAACCCGACGACCGCGCATCCGTCGCTGCGCCCGCCCACGCGATCACTCCGCCCATCGCCAGCACGGCAGACAGAATCGGCAGAATGCGGATCGGCAGCGTAAAACTCACGATCTGCACCAATCCGTTGGGCGCATAGCCCAGCAGAAAATCGCTAATCCACGGGACCCGCGCCAGAGCGAAGCAGGGCAGACATGCCGCCACAAAAAACAATTTCACCGCCAGTTTTTCCGCGCGCCAAAAAGACCAGCCCAGCACCAGCAGCACGATCCAAAGCCCCGTTCCCGGTTGGAAATTGCCCTCGGTGCCCAGCTTGGCGTCAACCGGCAGAAAGAACTCCAGCAGGTGGGATTGATTGGTCTTCAACCCCGCCAGCGTCGCCTCGTTGCGGGCCGGATGCTCCGGTCCACACCACACCTGCGCCAACCCCGCGCCCACCAGCAAAGCCACGAAAAGAATCGCGCATGCGTGTCGCGCCCGCGCCTCCCTTGAAACCCGCCGCAGCAGCATCGCCGCGACCGCGACCACCACCGTCGTCGCCACCATCCACCATCCCCACGGCCCCCGCCCCTGCGCCGCCAACCACGCGCCGGCGGGCACCGTCACCAGCCACCACCGGCTCCGCCCCATAAAAAAACCATTGGCCAGCCCTGCGATGACGAGGAACAAGCCCGCGATCTGGAACGCATCCTCACGACCCGCTCCCGGTGCCTTCGGCAGCTCGCTCATGCTCACAAAATAATAACCCGCCAACCCGCCAAAAAGCAGCGCGCCCTTGATGGCCCCGCGCCACCGCTCTCGTGGCGCCCGGCCAAACAAAAAGGAACCGCCCTGGAACAAGATCGTCGCCAACGTGGCGAGCGTCGCCGTGGGGGGATGGCTCATCCACACCGACGCCAGCCCCACCGCCAGCCAACCATACCCGCGCCCATCCTCGGAGATCAGCGACCGCGCGTTACCATAAAGCACCGCCGGCATCGCGCCCAGCGCCATGAACGTCATGTAGGCATCGGCACAATAGAGCACCCCCAACCACGCCGGAGCCACCGCATACAACACCGCAAATCCCGCCGCCACCCACCGCCGCGTCGGCAACAACGCCACCGCTGCCGCATAAAATCCCAACGCTCCCACCAACCCCGCCGTGAGCACCGACAGATGTTGCAGCGCCAGCACATTGAGCGCGCGCCAAGTCAGAAAATCCCAAATCCCCGCTACGTGCATATAAACCGGCGCCGATCGGAACGGATGCACCGCGCCGTTCCACGCAAACTCGCCCTGTCCGATAAACACCGGAAATATTCCCGACCGTAGTTGATCAATAAAATCCCGCAGCATGTAGGCATACCACCGCGCATCCGTGCCGCCCATCAGCCGGTCGTTGAAAAACGGCAGCAGCGCCACCAACGCCGCCGCGCCGACTAAAAGCACGCGCACCGGTTCCCCCACCGCGTCGGCCCCGTGCCGAACTCGCCACCTCACCCAAGCCCGCCACGCCATGGCCACGCCGCTCACCGCCAGAACTAAGTAGAGCCCGCGCCCCCACGTCAGCGGATGCGTCAGCCGCGCATTGATCAGCAAAATCCCCGCTCCCGGCCCCAACCACTCGACGGCCAGGCCCAGCCAACCACTCCGCGTTTTTCTCAGCCGTAAAAGTGAAGCTGCGCACCAGATAACAAACCAAACCGCGAGCAGTCCGAGCCATTCCCTCGCGGCGAGTCGCAAATGCGCGAATTCATGGATGCCGAACCACGTGAGGGCAGCCACCGCCAATTCGCCCAGTCGATCAGCCACAAATTTACCCCACGCCCAGCCGCCGCCCGTTTTATGCGCGCCGCTTTCGACCGAAACTTCCGCCAAATCACGTCGATCGCCGAGTCCGAATGAAGATCTCATGTTTAAGGTTTGAGACGATGTTGCTCCAGGATCTTTCCGGTAAAAGTCGCCACCGCCGTCGAAGCCCCGATGGGGTTCGCACCCACCACCACCGTGTCGGGATCACACGCATGAAAAGCCCCCGTGCCTTCCAGCACCGTAATATTATCCAGCAAGACAGTCACCCGGCCGCTGCCCGAGGACGTGCCGGATCGTAAGGCTCCGTAATCGACCATAATATCGACTTCCTTGCCCGGCTCGATTGTCACCGGAGCGCTTTCAAATCCGCCCACGCCCCAGTGATCGTAGCCAAAAACCACTGTCTTCGGCCCCGTGTATTTCACATAGACGAGGTCGCCCTTTCCGGTTTCGCCCGAGCACACCAAAGGCTCGCTATGCACACTCGTGAACACGGGCAAAATGAGCGAAACGATCACCGGCCCATACTCGCCGACGGCAACTTCCGCATCGAGGCCAATGCGCTCCGACAAAATCTTCCCGGAAAATGGCTTCTTAAAAGCGGCCCGTCCCGCCGATGTGCCGATATCCGGCCGTGATGATACCGCATCATAAAGTTCAACTTTGCGGTAGAGCGCAGGCTTGCCGTTGAGCGTGATCCGGACCGTTCGCTGGCGTTGCCGCGCCTGATTGGCGGGCATACCATCATAGTAAGGATGTGCCGCCGGCGGATACAGCGAACCCATTTCAACCCGCAGATGCTGGGTCGCTCCCGGGACGATGGGCAGCGCCTCACCCACCATTCCTCCTTCGGCCGTATGCTCGTAGCCAAAACGCACCAAATCATCGCCCACATAATGCACGTAGATGTAGTCCGAGCGAAAAGACCGCCCCGTCACCACGATGGGTTCTACCTCACCCTTCTTACCTTTGGGGAAAACCATCTCCAGCTCCACCGCTCCGTATTTTTTGCCCCGCCAGAGATCGATCTGGTGTCCCGGCCAGTTGGCCGCGTGCGCCACTTTTTTGTAAACCTCCGGATACTCCGCAGCCAGCAGGGCATTATGCTGCAGGCTCGCGAGCACTCCGAATCCCGCCGACCACACCGCCAGCACTCCCACCAGTGGGCCCACCGCGAATCGCACCACCCCTCGCGCTCGCGCCATCAACGCCAGCCCGCCCACACTCGCGAGCAACATCAGGGTCGGCGCAAAATCAACCATGTAGCGCCCACAAGCTCCGCCAAATCCCAGCACAAAAACCAAGATCGCGATCACCGACACAAGCGCCCCAGCCGCCCAAAAAAACAGTCGGTTCATCCGGCCCGTTTGCCTCGTCACCGCCAGCAGTCCCATCACCAGCAGCACCCACGGCATACTGGGCAATAATCCATACGGATCTTCGATGCCTAAATGCCCCACCGGTCCCGGCGGCGGATCGATGACTGTGATAAACGGAAAGAACGGGGACAGCCCCGCCGTGGATATAAAATAAAGCCGGAAATTATATGGCATGAACCCAAAGCCAAAAAGCTTCAGATTCCGCAGATCATCGCCCGCCATCTGGTAGGTTTGCCCAAACTCCGTCGGGCTTCCAAACCGCGCGAAATTATAGGCCGCCAGCGCAATTCCCACCGCCATGATGGGCCCCATTGTGGCCACCACCAGCCGTCGCCAGCTCCGGTTGCGCCATTCTTTTATCTGCAATGCGAGCGGCACCAGAAGCACCAGCGCTCCCGGCAAATAAGTCGGCCGCGCCCCCACGGTCAGTCCCATCGCCAGACTGGCCGCAGCCAGCCAAATCCACTTCGCCCGTCGCGCACAGGTGGCTCGCCACGTGCAAAGCAGGGTTAACATGAAACCCGCGTAGCCCGCCGCGATGGGCACCTCCCAAATACTCGGCCGACGCAACAGCGGCGGCACCATCGTCGCCAAACCAAGCACGACCACAATGGTGAGCACAATCCATGGGCCCGCCTGGGTAAAGTGGCGGCGCCGGAAATCAAGCGCCAGCGCCACCGAAAACCAGAAGCCCGCAAACGCGAAGCCCACGATCACGAAACGATCATCAATAAACGTGTTCGTGAGCAGCTTGACGGGGAGAAAAGCGGCCAGCGCCGGCGTGGCTCCAAAGTAGATGAAATAGCGTCCCCGGTAATAAGACGCGTCATGCAAACCGCGGCCCGCACGCTCGGCCGGATCATAGGGGTCTTTCATGAGCAGCAGCGCCGGATTGACCGGCATATCCAGCGCCGTGTGTCCCTTCAGAAAACCGCTCGTCAGCAAATTATAGTAACCCACCCCCTCTCGACTCAAAACCGGCCGCGTGTTCTCCGGGTTCACCGTCCAATAATAAAACCACCCCATCGCGATCACCGCTATCGCGATAAAGCTACGTTCCAGCCACCGGCTTCGAAGTGGGACCGGAAAGGAGCTCGTCTCAAAATGCACGCAACAGCCAAGCCAGCGACATCACCCGCCGACAAGTCCGAATCCCACGTCCCTGCACAGACTCGACATCCCGCCGATTCCCGCCCCAGCCTTGCTCCGTCAATGTCCACGCCCAACGTCGCTCCGTCCCGTCCCACCGGCTTCGCTATCATCGGCTGCGGCCTCATCGGCCGTAAACGCGCCGAGGCGCTCCGCAAAATCCCCGGCGTCACCCTCCGCACCACCTGCGACCTCGACGCCGCCCGCGCCGCCAGCCTCGCCCAACTCGTCCCCGGCTGCACCTCCTCCACGGATTACACCGCCGTCCTCGCCGATCCCGCCATCGACGCCGTCATCGTCGCCACGCTCAACGCCGCACTCGCCCCCATTTCCCTCGCCGCCGTGAAGGCCGGCAAACACGTCCTCGTCGAAAAGCCCGGCGCCCTCAACGCCGCCCAGCTCCGCACCATCCAAGCCGCCGCCGCCAAGACCGGCGCCCGCGTGCGCATCGGTTACAATCACCGTTTCCATCCCGCCCTCCAGAAAGCCCGCGAACTCCTCGAAGCCGGCGCCCTCGGGCCGCTCATGTTTCTCCGCGCCCGCTACGGCCACGGCGGCCGCAAGGGCTACGACCGCGAGTGGCGCGCCGATCCCGCGCTCTCCGGCGGCGGCGAACTTATCGATCAAGGCGTCCACCTCATCGATCTCGCCGGCTGGTTCCTCGGCGATTTCCCAACCGTTGAAGGCCACGCCTCCACGTCCTTCTGGGACATGAAGGTCGATGACAACGCCTTCCTCAGCCTCCGCACCGCGACCGGCCAGACCGCCTGGCTCCACGCGAGCTGCTCCGAATGGAAAAACCTCTTCTCTCTGGAGATCTACGGCCGCGACGCGAAGCTCGCCATCGACGGCCTCGGCGGCAGCTACGGCCCCGAGCGCCTCGCCTACTACAAGATGCTCCCGGAGATGGGCCCGCCCGAGACCACCATTTTTGAATACGTCCGTGGCGACGATTCCTGGGGCCTCGAAACCCGCGCCTTCCTCGATGACATCCGCCTGATCCGCGAGCCCTCCCCCGGTCTCCGCGAAGGCATCCGCACCCTCGAAATCGTCGAAGCGATCTACGCCAAAAGCGGCTTTCCCTTTTCAGTAGCGGGTTTCCCCACCTAAACTGTCATCCCTGTGACCGCACCTGCGCCAACACGCTTGCCCCAATCGAAAATCGAGAATCTAAAATCTAAAATAATCTCATGATCATCACTCGTTCACCCCTGCGTGTCTCCCTCGGCGGCGGCGGCACCGATCTCCCTTCTTATTACCGCGAGTTCGGTGGATTCCTCGTCGCCGCAGCCATCGACAAATATGTTTACCTCACGCAGCACCGCACGTTTCAGCCCGGCATCATCGTCAAATATTCCAAGCTCGAACGCGCCGATCACGTGGACCAGATCGAGCATCCCATCGTCCGCGAAGCCCTGAAACTCACCGGCGTCACCGATCCGCACCTCGAACTCACCTCGATGGCCGACATCCCCGGCGGCACCGGCCTCGGCTCCTCCGGCAGCTTCACCACCGCCCTCCTCAAGGCCCTGCACACCTCCAAAAAAAGCCTCGTTTCCCCCGCCGAACTCGCCGAACAAGCCTGCGACATCGAACTCAACAAACTTGGCGAGCCCATCGGTAAACAGGACCAATACATCGCCGCCGTCGGTGGCATCACCGCCTTCACCTTCCACAAAGACGGCCGCGTCGAATACCGCCCCTGCAAGGTTTCCGAAGAGACCCTCTTCAATCTCGAGGACAACCTCCTCCTCTTCTTCACCGGCTACTCCCGCAGCGCCTCGGCGATCCTCAAAGACCAAAACGAGAAGTCCAAAGCCAACGACCAGGCCATGCTGGACAACATGCATTTTACGAAGGAACTCGGCTACAAATCCCTCGAATGCCTGGAAACCGGCAACCTCGAAGAATTCGCCCGCCTCATGGACATCCACTGGCAGCGCAAAAAAGCCCGCAGCGCCGGCATGAGCAACGCCGTCATCAACGACTGGTAT
>JANXLP010000516.1 GCA_025355125.1 Opitutaceae bacterium
TCTCCACGCGCCGCTCCTCGAGGCCAAACGCCACGTTGCCCGCCACTGTCATGTGCGGCCACAACGCGTAACTCTGAAACATCATGCCCGTGTTCCGTTTGTGCGGAGCGAGACGGGTCACGTCCTCGTCGCCGAATAAAATCTTCCCCTCTTCCGGGATATAAAAACCCGCCATGCTCCGCAGCAGCGTCGTCTTCCCGCAACCGCTCGGGCCGAGCAGGAAAAACAGCTCTCCCGGCTCGATGGTCAGGTCCAGTTGGTGCAGCGCCGTGACGGCTCCGAAACGCTTCGTCAGTTGCTGAATTTTGATGGAAATCATGCCGCGCGTGGACGTGCGGCGGAGGCAAGATTTCGCTCCCAGCCAAGTCAAAGTAATAAACCTCTCGCAGCCTCCGGGAACCGTTTGCGTCGCCGCCGCCCGTTTGTCTCGCTCGCCCCACGCCCATGCCGACCCGATCCACGAAGAAACGCGCCGCCATCCACCCCGACCTCGAAAGCGTGCTCTACACCGAGGCCCAAATCAAAACGCGCGTGCGCTCCATCGCGCAGGAGCTAAAAGCCACCTACGGCGACGGCGAGTTCACGATCGTTTCCCTCATCAATGGCGCCATCATGTTCACCGCCGATCTTATGCGGCAGATCGACAACCCCGTCCGCCTCGATTGCATCCGCATCTCCAGCTACGGCGAGAAAACCAAATCCGTCGGCACGCCCCAGGTCGTCGCCAGCCTCACCCTCGATATCCGCAACCGCCACGTGCTCATTGTGGACGACATCCTCGACACCGGCAAAACCATGAAGCTCGTCGCCGGCCTCGTGCAAAAACTCCATCCCGCGAGCCTGCGCACCTGCGTCCTCCTCGACAAAGTCGGCCGCCGCGAAGTCGAGTTCGAAGCCGATTTCGTGGGATTCAAGATCCCCGATAAATTCGTGATCGGCTACGGCCTCGATTTCGCCGAGCGCTACCGCAACCTCCCTTGCATCGGCGTCCTGAATCCCGCGCGAATCAAAGCTTAGGGCAGCAAGGGGCGTCGCTCGCCGACCGCCGCTTCGCCCCGCCCGCGTTCGCCCTACTTCCTACGCCCGCTCGCTTTCCCCGCGCCCGCCTTGCCGACCGCTTTCCCCCGCGTCGGATAATCCTTCGCCTCGATTTTCGCCATCTTCCGATAATCGCCCGTGCGCAGCGCCGTGATCTGATCGCGGATGAGCGCCGCCCGCTCAAACTCCAGTCGGCCCGACGCCGCTTGCATGTCTTCTTCAAGCTCCGCGATCACCGCCGCCACGTCGTCTGCGCTGCCTTCCGCTAGCGTCGGCTCCTCGTCCTTCCGGCCCGAGCCATCGTAAAGATGCAGACTCGACTGCGCCGCCCGCTTCACGCCCCGCGGTGTGATCCCGTGCTCCAGATTGTAGGCGATCTGCTTTTCCCGGCGATACGTGGTGATCGCGATGGTCCGCTTAATTGAATCAGTCTCCTTGTCCGCGTAGAAAATCACCCGCCCCTTCTCGTGCCGCGCCGCGCGCCCCGAGGTCTGCACCAGACTCGTCTCGCTGCGCAAAAACCCTTCCTTGTCCGCGTCGAGGATCGCCACCAACGCCACCTCCGGCAGGTCGAGCCCCTCGCGCAGCAGATTGATACCGACTAACACGTCAAAATTCCCCAGCCGCAGATTCCTCAAAATCTCCACCCGCTCGATCGCGTCGATATCCGAGTGCAGATATTCCACCCGAATCTTCGACTCGCGCAGATAACTCGTGAGATCTTCCGATAGGCGCTTCGTCAGCGTCGTCACCAGCACACGTTCCCCTGCCGCCACCGCGAGGTTGATCTCACTCTTCAGGTTTTCCACCTGCCCCTTGGTGGACCGGATCGTGATGATCGGATCGAGCAACCCCGTCGGCCGGATCAACTGCTCCGCCACGACCGTCGAGCACTCCATTTCAAACTTCGCCGGCGTCGCCGACACATAGAGCGTCTGCCCCGTGATCTGCTGAAACTCCGAAAAATTCTGCGGCCGGTTATCGAGCGCCGAAGGCAGCCGAAATCCAAAATTCACAAGCGTGCTCTTCCGCGCCAAGTCGCCGTTAAACATCCCGCCGATCTGAGAAACCGTCGCATGGCTCTCATCGATCATCAGCAGAAAATCCTTCGGAAAGAAATCGATCAGGCAAAACGGCCGCGAGCCCGGCACGCGCCCTGTCAGTTGGCGCGAATAATTTTCGATGCCGTTGCAGAAGCCCATTTCCTGGAGCATCTCCAAATCATAGCTCACGCGCATCTTGATGCGCTGCGCTTCAAGATAGAGCCCCTTGCCCTCGAAGTGCGCCACGCGCTCCGCCAGCTCCGCCTTGATCTCCGCGATGGCCGGCTCGAGCTTGCCGCGCGTCGTCACGTATTGATTCGCGGGGTAAAGATCGAACTGGTCCAGCGTCCGCAGCACCTCACCGCTCACCGGATCGAACTCCGTAATCGAATCCACCGCGTCGCCGAAAAACTCCACCCGCAGCCCGTGCTCCAGATACGCCGGCATCACATCGACCACGTCACCCCGCACGCGGAAACACCCGCGCTTCAGATCGTAGTCGTTCCGCTCGTAACGATTCTCCACGAGACGCTCCAAAAACACATTCCGTCCCAGCTCGTCGTGCATCCGGATCGCGATCCGCATCTCCGAAAACGTCTCGGGCGAGCCGAGGCCGTAGATACAGGAAACACTCGCGATCACGATCACATCCTTGCGCGAAACCAGCGAACTCGTCGTCGCGATCCGCAGTCGCTCGATCTCCTGGTTGATCGACGAATCCTTCTCGATGTAGGTGTCGCTCGACGGCACGTAAGCCTCGGGCTGGTAGTAATCGTAGTAGCTGACAAAATATTCGACCGCGTTGTCCGGGAAGAAGTTTTTGAACTCCGAGTAAAGCTGCGCCGCCAACGTCTTGTTGTGCGAGATGATCAACGTCGGCCGGTCGCACTGCGCGATCACGTTCGCCATCGTGAACGTCTTTCCCGAGCCCGTGACACCCATCAGCGTCTGATGCTTGTTCCCCGCCTTGATCGAGCTGACCAACGCCTTGATGGCCGTCGGCTGATCCCCCATCGGCTGGTAGTCAGAAGCGAGTTTGAAAAGCATGGCCTCAACCGGAAACCAGCGCCCGCAAATTCGCAACCGTCAGCTCGTCCAACTGCGTCACCACGCGATGCACCTTCCCCACCAACACGTCCACCGGATGCGTCGTCGCCACGCCCACCACCTTCATCCCGCCCGCATGCCCCGCCTCGATGCCGGCAAACGCGTCCTCAAACACCACGCACCGCGCCGGCGCCACGCCCGTCTTTGCCGCAGCCTTCAGGAAAACATCCGGATGTGGCTTCCCGTGTGAAACATCCTCCGAAGTCACCATCCCGCCAAACAATCCTTCAAAGCCCAGCACGCCCAAGATCGTCGTGATATTCTCCCGATGCGTGGACGACCCGATGCAATTCGGCACGCCCGCCGCCTTGAGCCGCTCCAGAAAAACATGCACCCCCGGCAGCGCCTTCAGCCCTCGCTCCACGATGATCTCCCGATAAAGCGCCTCCTTGCGCAGCGACAGCCGTTTCACCTCCGCCAGGTCCTCCGTCCAACGCAGCAGATTCGGGATGATCCACTCGTTCTTTTTCCCAAACCCCACCGTGAAATGATCCGCCGGCAGCGTCTGCTTCTCCTCCACCGCCAACCGCTCCCAGCTCTCCTCATGCTGCCGCGACGAGTCGATGATGACCCCGTCCCAGTCAAACAACACCGCGACTTCTTCCGCTCCGTTTATCGCCATAGCCCGCCACTCCACCGCCCTAGCAGGCTGTCGGGCTTAAAGATTTTGGAATCCGGCGTCGGGTGAAAAATTGACGGCAAGAACAGGAGATTGGAGAAGGTTTTTTCGAGCGGAAGGGTGAAAGACGAGTGTTGGGCGGTAGCGCTGGGCGGTTT
>JANXLP010000528.1 GCA_025355125.1 Opitutaceae bacterium
CCGACTTTTGCCAGAGGCGGGGGGAGACTTAATCAGTAGATACTGCTCGCCCCGTTTTTCATAGGCGCGCTCCTGCATGACACGCATCCCGAGTTCGTTCGCACGGGTGCTGCTGCCGTTGCGGGCGTAAGTGACGGAGACGGAGGGAACGCTCTGTGCTTTCATTTCCTACCCTCGGCCAAAAAATGCGCCTCAAAGGCCTGCACGCTTCCATAGGTATCCACAATGCGAGCGGCAGCCTGATGCATGTACTGTTGGCCGGGCTCCAAGACCCAGCCGTGATGCTCGAACATCGCCCTGTGGCTTCCGCCAAAATTCGCCTTTGCCACACGCGAAATCGCCTGCTGATCGCCGCCGGGCGTGTAAGTCGATTTTGTCAATTTTTCACCTTACTTGCTCGATCCTTCTCAAGCACCTTAACAAACCAGCCGGGTGGTGCCACCACCTGACTATCCACAACGTTTTCGGGCATTTCACGCCAGAATGAGGTTATCGCTTCTGCAAAATCTTCAAGGTCGGCATCGCCAACCCGAAGGTGTTCGTGGGTGAGAATATCCCAGAGTGGGTTCAGCGTGAGACCAGTCCCGGCCAGGGGATGCACAAGAAATCTCGGGTGTGCTGCCTTCAGCGATGCCAGTGATGGGCCGTCCCCGTGCTTGTGCACATTCACCACCAGACGGCATGTGTCGAGAGCGGAAAACCACGAGGTCGACTTCAGGGCCCACCCAAAACTCTCCAACAATTCACAGAGCTCTTCGACGTTCGCCTTCCAAATGCGTTCTTTGATCAAATCGCCGCGATGCCAATGGTTGATCTCGTCCACCAGCCATTGGCGCAGCTTCTTTTCCCATTCGTGAAAGAAGCCCGCGATGACACTGAGCCTCGTTCTTTCCTGCATTTCGGTGAGCAGCTGATAGAACTCGATGCCAGCGTCCTCTGCACCCTCATAGAAATCAGATGGATCGTGGCGATCTGGATCAAAATACCTTTGCCCTCGCTCGGACAGCCAATCATCGGCTGCCTTGTCGGCTTCTGCGCTGATGTTGTCGAATTGGGTCAGAAGCCTTGACTTCGCTTGATCGACATAAAACTGATGGGCCCTGATCAGGCTTTCGCGATAGCCGCTCCACATCTGGAAAACCACATAATCGCCCATCACACTCTTTTGCTCCGCGTCGATGGTACGGTGGTCATCTTGGTATACATCTCGAACAGCCTTTCCAGGCGTTCGGTGTCGTTCTTGAAGCGGCGGCCGATGTAGACGCGTTCGAGGACCTCGTCGTTGCGATCGTGGGCTTGCCTCAGGTTTTCGGGCATCTTTTCGGGGTCGTAGAGGTCGGCGATGGTGGCGGGGAAATGCGCCTCGCGGGCGAGTAGGATGTCCTCGGCGCAACGGGTCAGGTCGGCTTTGTTCGCCTCGGTCAGCGGGGGGACGGGAAAGGTGTTCCAGCCGAGGGTGTTTGAGTAGCGGAAGTCGGTTTTCATTTTTCCGCAGACCGTGCCGATCCAGACGAGGTGGAGGCGGGAGGCGATGAGAGCCATGTTCCAGAGCGGGGCGTCGTAGAGGGCGAAGGCTTCTGTAACGACGGACTTCGTTGGCAAAAGTCCGACCGGTAAGTATTCTCGTTCCTCAGAACTTACCCGAGGCACAATGATTGCGGTCACATAACGTGGTGATCGAATTTCAACAAAACGGTGTGGTTTTTTGCCCCACGCAACGGTCTCTTTTTTAGGACTTTGCTCTCTCGCTTTTGTTACTCTGCTAAGCCGGTCTGCTACGATTGGACTCTGTTTCGCCAAATCCAGCTCATGGTCTTCGATCCATAGGCAGAAACGCTGGATTCCTTTTATGAATTCCTGTGCTCCGTAAATTGGGCGGACAAAACGCTTCGAGGCGAGATCTAGCTCTGAGCGCTCTAAGTGCGTTAACAGGAGATGTCCGCCATCTTTGGCGAAATTCCCAAGCAGCATTTCCGAAATTACAGATAGAGGCTCCTGTCGTGCCGAAACATATATGGTGGTTCCGACTGTTAAATAGGGAGAGATCGCTGGCACCTGCCGGGCTGCTTCACCTTCGAATATCCAGCATGGATTTTTCGAGTCCTTGCGAGTGAGCCCAATAATAACGCAAGTTACGCCTGCATTATTGGCGGCCAAATTGGTCCATTTAAACGATAACGTTGCGAACCCGATCCTAGCTCGCTCCAAGGCAAGCGGCCAGAATTGAGCGACCTGCATTCCCTGTGAAATTGAATTGGTGGACACAAGCCCTGACGCTGATCCATCGACCTGAGCGATGTAATCTGCAGCTCTAAAAATGAATGCTCCGATATAGTCGAACGACTTCCACCTTGAAGTTAAGCATCCAAAGATGCGCTCCATGTCGTTCTTTTGGGCCGGGGATTGCTTTTTGTCGCCCACGTAGGGCGGATTACCGCAGATATACGTTTCGCCGCCTTCGTTTTTGAATTCGATCTCGGCCTGATCGAGCGGGGTTTCGAATAAATCGTCGGACCGGAGTTTGACGCTTTTACCGGTGGGCGGGCAGACGCTGAGCCAATCAATGCGGAGGGCGTTGCCGCAGGTGATCCAGTTAGTCGCCTCCAGCGGCAGGAATTCGAGCAGGGCGAGTTTTTGCCCGCGATACAGCACGTCGCATTGATACTCGGCGATGATGAGGCCGAGGCGGGCGATCTCGCAGGAGAAGTGGCGCAGCTCGATACCGCGGTAGTTGGTCAGCGGGAGGTCGGTGGGGCGGTCGGTCTCGCCGCGCCGCCGATTGATCTCGGCCTCGAGGGCGCGCAGCTCCTTGTAGGCGATGACGAGGAAATTGCCGGAGCCGCAGGCGGGGTCGAAGACGCGGATGCGGGCGAGGCGCTGGCGCAGGTTGAGGAGTTTGCGGGCGCTGCCGGGCGACTTGCCATCCCCGGCCTCGGCGAGCCGGGCCCGCAGCTCATCGAGGAAGAGCGGGTTCAGGACTTTGAGGATGTTGGGCACGCTGGTGTAGTGCATGCCGAGCGAGCCGCGCTCCTCGTCGTCGGCCACGGCTTGGATCATGGAGCCGAAGATGTCGGGATTGATCTTCGTCCAATCGAGATTGCCGACGTGGAGCAGGTAGGAGCGCGCGATCTTGCTAAAGCGGGGGACGCTGGGAGCGCCGACGTCCTCGCCGGCCTTTTTCGGAGTGCCGCCGGGGACGTCGGCGCTCCCGGGTCGGCCGAACAGGCCGCCGTTTACATAAGGGAAGCCATGGGCCCAGGTGCGAATCTTGGCGGCGTCGCGCCCGGCGAGCCGGGTGTTCATGGCGCGGAACAGCTCGGAAAGCACCTGGTGGGTGTCCGAGGAATCACGCGCGCTCATCTGCTCGATGGTGGCGGTGAAGAGGCGTTCGCCGTGGAAGATCGCCGTATCTTCGGCGAAGAAGCAGAAGATCAACCGGGCCATGAAGTGGTTCAGGTCTTCGCGGCGGGCGGCGGTGGACCACTCCGGGTTGTCCTTGAGCAGCTCGATGTAGAGGCGGTTCAGGCGGCTGGTGGCCTTGATGTCGAAGGCGTTTTCGCGGATCTGTTTGACCGTGGTGATGCCGGCGAGCGGGAGGAAAAAACCGAAGTGATCGTGGAAATCGGGGTAGGCGCAGGCGACCGTCTCGCCATCGGCCAGATTCTCCGCCTCGAAGGTGAGGCCATCGGTGGCGAGGATGAATTTGGCCTTTTGCCTGGTCGTGGCGGGGCTCTGGCGCAGGGCGGCGAGCGTGGCGGTGACCTCGCCCTCGGGGCAGACGCGGAGGTGGAGATTGTTGCGTTGAAGGATGCCGCCGGGGAGGTGGGATTGGTTGGAATCGCCGCTGCGCAGGCGCTTGAGGGTGGTCTCCTTATTGCCGAAGGCTTCGAGGAAGGCGTAGGGGAACTCCGCCGGGTCGAAGGGAGCTTCAGCGAGGAGGGAGACGGCCTGTTCGATCTCAACGGCGTTCATGCGCGGAAGCGGGGGATTACAGTGGGGCGCGGGGAGGCCATGCGATGGCGCGGACGGTGGGCGGCGGCGGCGGGCTTGTCGAGCGGGGCGAGGCGGGCGATCAGAGGCGGGCGATGCTCGCACGGAGATGATGACACTGGGCCTGCGGTCGCGGTCTATCGGCCCGGGCGCGTGGGTGGGCGGCGGGATGCATTTGAATGCGGAAGTGACAGACGTTACTCCCTCCCCACGCGGGTGTGACGGCAAAAAATCCCGAGCCTGCGACGCGATCCGGCCGCCGGAAGGGCGCGGGCGGCCCGGAACGGTTTCCGGAGGGCTTACTTTTTCACAAACTTGGTTTGGATGAGCGCGCGGAGGGCGTCGTGCAGGGGCTCGCTCGCGAGTTTGGCGAGGGCTTCCTCGAAGAAACCAAAGGTGAGGAGTTCGTCGGCGGCTTCCTTGGCGATGCCGCGGGACTGGAGATAAAACTCCTGCTCGGGATCAATGCGCGAGGAAGTCGCGCCGTGCGTGCAGCGGACGTCGTTGGCTTGGATTTCCAGGCCGGGGAGCGAACAGGCCTCGGCTTCGTCGCTCAGCATGAGGTTGCGGTTCGATTGATAGGCGTCGGTTTTTTGGGCGTCGGGATCGACGACGATGAGGCCCGAGAAGACGGTCTTCGACTGATCGCGGAGCGCGTTCTTGTAGAGGAGATCGGACTTCGTGTTGGGCGCCTGATGGATTTGGAGCGTGCGTTGGTCGAACTCTTGCGCGCCTTCGGCGACGGTGAGCGCGAGCATCTCGGAGAACGCGCCGGGGGCCTGGAGTTGCGAGAGCGACTCGTGGCGGGCCTGACGGGCGCCAAGATGGAGATTGAGGGACTGCACGCGGGCGTCGCGGCGGACGATGGTGGAGTTGAACTGGAAAGAGAGGGTTTCGCGGGACCAGTTCTGCGCGGCGATGTAGGTGAGCTGCGCGCCGTGGCCGGCGTAGAGGTCGTTGGCGCCGCAGGCGAAGTGTGCGGAGGCATCGGCGGAGACGAAGTAATCGACGACGGTGACCTTGGAATTCTCCTCGGCGACGACGAGCGTGTGCGGGAAGACGGCGGTGCCGGCGCCGCTCGCGATGTGCATGACGACGATGGGCGAGGGAACTTCGACGCCTTTCGGGACGTAGATGAACGCGCCGTCGCGGACGAAGGCGGTGTGGAGCGCGGCGAACTTCTCGGAGCCGAGTTTCTGCGGCTGCGCCATGAAGTGGGCCTTGAGGAGGTCGGCGTGTTTGACGGCGGCTTCGGCGAGGGTGGTGACGATGACGCCGGTGGGGAGGTCCACTCGCTGGCGCTCGCGGCTACTGGCGAGGGTGTTGTTGACGAAGGTGAGGGCGGCGGGGCCGAAGGGGGCGGAGTCGGACGGACGGCTAGGGACAGCCGTCCCTACCTTGAAGCCGGCTAAGGTGAGCGTGGCGATGGAGCTGAAGCGCCACATTTCGTCGGTGCGCGCGGGCATGGGGAGCGCGGCGAATTTTTCGTAGGCGGCGCGCTTGCGGTCGAGCCACCACTTTGGCAGCGGCGGGAGCGCAGCGAGATGCGCGGCGAAGGCTTCGGCGGTGAAGGAGCCGACGAGAGATTTGGTTTCGGTAAGGACGGAACTCACGGGAATTTTTTTTAGAGGGAAACCATGAAGCCAGGAAACAGAGACCGGAGAGGAAAGTTCGT
>JANXLP010000569.1 GCA_025355125.1 Opitutaceae bacterium
GCCCTGCTCACCCTCGCCGGCCCCGCCCTCGCCCTGCGCGCCGATACCGCCAAGCCCACCGGCTACACCAACGCCAGCTTCAACCGCCTCGCCGGCTACACCTTCCCCGCCGTCATCGAAGACGATCCCGTGAAGCTCGCCGCGATCTACAACGAACAAATCCCCGCCGACATCAAAAGCCTCGACGGCAAAAAAACCGTCATCAGCGGTTTCATGCTCCCCGTGAAAGTCAGCAAAGGCGTGGTCACCGAACTGCTCCTCATGAAGGACCAGCAATCCTGCTGCTACGGCTCGACGCCCAACCTCAACGATTTCGTGATCGTCCGCATGCCCGAAGGTAAGGGCAAACTCATGATCGACACGCCCATCTTCATCTATGGCACGCTCAAAGTCGGCGCCGTCCTCGAAAACGGTTTCCTCGCCGGCGTCTATCAACTCGACGGCGACAAGATGGAAATGTGAGCTGGGAGCGCGGCCGCCCGTTTTACCGCCGCTTCCTCAAAAAAAAGGCCCGTCATTGCGAGGAGCGCAGCGACGCGGCAATCCAGCTAGCCTTTCCCGGCTGCACCTGTGCAGCCCTCATCCTGAGTGATCGGCACCACGGCTTAGAACCTACATTCCCGCCAAAAGCCTTACCCAACTAACCCGCGTCGTTAACTGATTTCCCGTCAACCCACGTTGATCGTTGCTCGGCCATTTCTCAATTTTCAGTTCCGCGTTCGTGCGTGACTGAGTAGGGGATAATAACACTGTTCGGCAGAGATGAAGATCCATTCCGTCATATTGCTTTTGGGTTCAGTGCTGTGTGGCTGTGCTCCGGACAAAGCGACAAAGGCGAGCCTCGCGGCGCTTGAGCAAAAGGTGTCGGTGCTCGAGGCAGCCTCGAAAGCGACCGTGGCCGTTCCCTCGATTACGCAGAAATTGCACTCTTTCCCTGAGTTTGATGGCGAGCATTCGATTACTCTCAGCGCCGGGCAAAGCGTGATCTTGGCCCGTGGTCAGACGGCAAAGGCGCCACCCGGGACTACCGTTATCCAGCCTGGCCCAGGCGGAAGCGTCGCGAACATAAACGGGCAGAAGAATACGGTTCACGCTGGTCCCGGAGTAATTGTGACGGTGGCCGCTAATGCGTCGGGGCTAGCCGACAATCTCGTCATCGCTAAGTGATGCCCGGCGGTGAAAAAAGAGCCGAACTCAGAGGGTCCAACTCTGAGTGTTCTGCTTCTCCGTAGCGCGAAGCGGGCCCCCGGTTGAACAAGCCCGGGAGTGACGGCGGAGCGAGGCCGCAGCCTTATGCGTTTTGTGTTCGGGTCGCCGGCACTGCGCGCGCCGTCAACCGCGCCGCCACCGACAGCGCTTCATTGGTTTTCGGAGGCTGAAAAGGGGTCAAACTTTGCACCCTGCTCCAAAGGGAACAGCAAGAGCGGGCCTATCATGAATCGTCCCACAGGCCTCAGCGTCAAAAAGCTCTGATCATAATTAGGCCCGTCTAAGCAAACTCACCGATACAACTGCACCATCGCGTCGCTCCGCACCCAGCCCGTCTGCCCGTTGGGGAAAATCAGCCGGCTCCAGCCTAGGAAATTTTTATCCACGACCGCCAGCGAGCCAGCGGGCAACGGCACGGTCTTCTGCGCGTTCGTCGCCTCCGTTGGCACGGAACGCAGCAGCGTATTTTGACCGACGACCGCGATGTCGCTGTTCGTCAGCGCGCCATAGTTTTTTAAGCTGAGCGCAGAGACGCCACCCGCCGCCAGCGCGAGCAACGCCACCATCCCCGCCAGCCAGCGCGACGCCGCACCCTTGCCGCGATAGAGCGTCCACAGCCAGCCACCCAGCGCCAGCGCGAGGCTGCACGCCGCGATGCCAAACGCCACGCCCCAGCCGCCCGGCGAAAGCATCCGCGTGATTTTATAAAAACCCGTGCCGGCCGAAAGCGCGCTGAACGTCGGCTGATCAATGCCCGCGCGATCCAAGCTCAACGCGAACTGCCAGCGCACCGCCGCGTTGGCCGGATTCAGGCAAAACGCCGCCAGCGACTGCGCCGCGGATTCCGTCCAGCGGTTCTGTTGCGCCAGCGCCAGCGCGAGATTGGTGCGTAGCGCCGCATCCGTCGGCGAGGCCGCGACCGCTTTCCGCCACGCCGTTTCCGCCGTCGCAAAACTCCCGCCGCGATAAGCGTCCGCGCCCGCATCGGCGTGCAGCGCGACGGGGATCAATGCGAGCATCACCACCGCCGCCCACGGCAGTAGATTGCGCCGCAGGAACAAGGCCGCGAGGGGCACATCCGCCACGACCGCATCCGACAGCGCACCACGCGCGCGCATCAGCCAGTCGGCTGGGAGCTTCGCGTGCTCGCCATAAATCACGTGATTCGCGTCGCGCCACAGTTGCGCCCACGACGAGCCGGTCGTGCCCTTGCGCACGTGCTCGAGCGCCTGTGCGACCTGCGTCGGCGTGGGCGAGGCTTCGTCGATCTCGGCAAATTCCGCCGTCGCCCGCTGCCAGTCGCGCAATCGCCGCTGCACCGATTCGCGCGGCAACATCACCGCCGTCTCCAATTCGCCGAGCGCCCCTTCGATGCGCGCCCGCGCATCGCGCCGCCGCCGCAGCGGATCGGTTTCAAAGCGCCGGCCCGCCGCCAGCTTTAGCCAATATCCCAACAACAACACCAGCGGCACCAGCACGCTTGCCAACAATCCCGTCCGTCCTGCCGGCGTGAGCCCCGGCATCGGCGTGCCTATAGGATCGAGAGGCAGTGGCGGCGGCGACTCCGGCACGCGCACGCGTTCCGCCCCGACCGCCGGCGTCGCTGCCTGCGCGGCGCTCGGCGGCGTGATTGCGCCCGGCGCGGCCGCTTCACCCGTCACCGTCAGCGCGACCGATTCACTCGTGAGCATCTGGTATTTTCCCGCCTGCGGATCGAAATAAATAAACCGCACCGGCCCGAGCTGGTAGTTACCCGGCCGACTCGGCACGAGCAGCATCTCCTGCGAAAGGCTGCCCTCAAATAATTGTCCGCGCTTGAGCGTGCGCTTGGTGACCGGCGTGACGACTTGGAAATCCCGCGAGATCGCCTGCGCCGGCAGCCGGCTGATTTCCGGCCAGTTGCCCGTGCCGGATAACTCCACCGTCCACGTCACCGATCCGCCCACCGGCACCGTCGTCGCCGCCGCTTTTGCCGTCAGCGTGAAATTACCCACGGCCTTGGCGAACTCCACTGGCGCCGGCATGGGCAGCGGCTTGAAAATCAACTCCAGCGGCGCATTCGAAACGGTAAAACTGTCCGTGAGCGGCTGCCCGTTGGCCGCGACTTCCGTCACCAGCGTGAGCACCTGTTTGCCGGGCGGTAGCGCGATCTTGCCCGCCGTGCGCGCGTAGGTGCGCGTCGTCCGCGTGTGCAGCGAACGGCGCTCGCCCTCAACCCTCGTTTCCCCGCTCGTCACCGAGGACCAATCCTCGGCGTTGAACTGCGGGCTGCTCCACTCAAACGCGCCACCGAGCGACTGATAGTAACGCCGCGACACCGCGACTTCCTCCGAGAGTGTGAAAATCTCCCCCACCCAAAACGTGTCGCGCTCCGTGCGCAGCGAGACCTTGGCAATCTGGTCGATGGGCACGCCCGCGATGTCGGCCTTGGGCGCGGCGCCGGGCGTCGGCTGGGCCCAGAGCGGCGCGGTGCAAAAAAACGACGCGGCCAGAAACGAAGGGGAGAATTTGAAGCGCATAAGCATCACCAGTCGGGACCCTGGGGCACCAGGTCGCGCCGGGTGCCTTCGAGCATTTGAAAAAGTTTCGCCGGCGCATCCTGGCTCCGGACGTGATCAAGTTTCTGCAACGGCAGGATCAACTCGGGGTGCTCCTCGCGCTCGACGTCGGCCGCCGTCTTTTCGTTACCCACGAGTTGCATATCAGAAGGCACGGGCGGAGGCGGCGGCGTCAGATCCCGCTTGCCGGTTTCCATTTCACCAAAGGCCGAGCTCGCCGAAAATTTCTCCCTGGGATCATCCACGCCCGCGGCCGCGTTCGGATCGCTGGCAACGCCCGGGCCGCCGCGACCATTGGATTCCTTCATGTCGTGGTCGGGATCAAAGCCGGGCGGCAGCTCACTCTTGCCTGCGGCGTCGGGTCGCGCGGTTTTCCACGGCTCTTTGTTGGCGCGAACGAGCTCGGCGATGTCCGCGCGCAGTTTCGTCCAATCTCCGCCCTGCGCCTCGATGGATTCCCCCAGCGCAACCGCGCGGAGGGCGTCGTCGGCCACCGTCAGCGGAAAACGCTGCCGCGCCTTCAGCGTGTTTTCCATGTAAGCGATCATGTCGATCGTGAGCGACACACAGTCGAAGCTCTCGGGCTTGGGCTTCGCGAGGATCTGCTCGATGCGCTTGCCCACCATCGCGCCGAGCGTCGCCATCGGCGTGCGCGAAGCCGGGCTGTTCGGGTCTTCCATCTCCGCCAAATCCTGAGCCCGCGTCGTCACCACGCAGAGCATGAGCAACGCGACGGTCGCACTCGCCGCCACCGCCGTCCGCCCGCGCGTCATCGGCTTCGCCGTGGGCAAACGCACATCGCGCGCCCGTGGTTGCACCGGCAATTCGCGCCAGAAACTCAGCGCCAAAAAGATCAGCGCCGGCACCAGCGCCCATTGATAACGCTCCACGAGCTGCGTTTCGTCTTTCTTAAACACCGTGGCCTTCTTCGCCGTCGAAACGACGCGCTTCAGCAAGTCGGCAACATTCACCCATGACGGCGCCGGCGAATAAAGACCGCCCGTCATCTTCGCCATTTCCTCGAGCGTCGCGGGCTTCAGCTTGGTCACGACTTCCGCGCCGGTCGCATCTTTTACGACCGAGTCTGCGCCCTGTGGAATCACCCCGCCAGCCGAGGTGCCGACGCCGAGCGTGATGAGACGCACGCCGCGCTTCTGGAGCGGCGTCACGGCGGCTTTCCATTTGTCGTCAAACGCCTCGCCGTCGCTCAACACTACGAGTATGCGTTCCGTGCCCTCGCCTTCGCTGAAGGCGGCGAGGCTCGTCGTGAGCATCGCTTCAAAATTAGTGCCACCCTGCGGAAAATAATCGGGCGATAGATTCGGCAGCAATCCCGCGAGAATGTCGTAATCCACGCTCAGCGGTAGTTGCAGGTAGGCCGTGCCCGCGAAGAGCACGAGACCCGCGCGCTCACCCGCGAGTTTGTCGAGCAGGCCCTGCAAGAGGAGCTTGGCGTGATCGAGCCGCGAGGGCCTCACATCGCGCGCCAACATGCTGCGCGAGAGATCGAGTGCGATCATCACTTCCTTCGGCTGATCCTCCAGCGGCACCTCCACATGTCCCCAGCGCGGACTCGCCAGCGCGACGATCATGAACGCGAGCCCCGTCCAAAACCGCCAGCGCACACGCGGCGGCTTGATGAAAACATTGAGGTCCACGCGATCACGCCCGGCCCAGAGCCGCGTGATGCCCGGCCAGCGCCCGGCGACCGCGCCCTGCCTCATTCCATCGAGCAGCGCGAGCGCCGCGACGATGAGTAGTAGCCAGAGGGCGTGGGGAATTCCGAAGCTCATCAGGTGGAGGCCTCCCGTTGCCAAGGCGTGTAGGCGAGCAACCCGCCCACCAAGAAAAGTCCGAGCGAGCCCGTCACCAACCATGGAAACAGATCACGCGCCTTGCGCGTTTTGGTTTCGAAACGGATTTTCTTCGCACCGTCGATGGACTTGAACGCCGCCGCGATGGTGTCGGGACTGTCGGTGCGGAAATACGCGCCACCGGTCGTCTTCGCGATCTCGCGCAGCGCGTCCTCGTCGATGTCGGTAAGAATGCGGCGATAGCCCATGACCTTGCCCGTCTCGTCGAAGATGGGAAACGGCGCCGAACCCGCCTTGCCCGCCGCGATGGTGTAAACCGTGATGCCGCGCGTCTTCGCGATGTCGGAAGCCTGTGAAGGTTTTAACACGCCACGGTTATTCGAACCGTCGGTCAGCAACACGATGAACGCGCTCTGGCGCTTCGTCGTCTTGTCGTTCTTCGACTGCTCGAGCCGCGTCAGCGCCACGCCAAGCCCGTCACCGATGGCCGTGCCATCCTCCATCAAACCGATTTTCAAACGCTCCGTCTGCCGCGCGAGCCACCCGTGGTCGCCCGTCAGCGGCGCGAGCGTGTAGGCGCGGCCGGCAAAAACCACGAGGCCGATGCGATCGTTGGGCCGGTCGTTGATGAACGCCTTGATGACGGGCTTGATCGCCTGCAGGCGGTTGAGCCGCGCGCCGTCTTTTTCAAAATCTTCCGCGAGCATCGAAGTGGAGAGGTCGATCGCCAGCATGATGTCGTAGCCTTCCTGCCGCGCCTCGGTGCGGATCTCCATTTTCTGTGGCCGTGCCAAAGCGACCACGAGCAGCACGACGCCGGCGCTCATGAGAATCGCCGGCAGGCGCGTCGCCGGCACGAGCACGGGCTTCCACCACGCGGCGGCAAACGGCACGATCAGAGCCGGCACGCCGCGCCGCCAGCGCAGCCAGATCACCACCGGCAGCACGAGCGCCGCTAGCAGCCACCAGATATTTTTCAGAAAAATCTCGGCCATGGCTCAGCGACGTGCGCGCATGTGCGCGTGGAAAAATTTCACCAACGCGTCGATCATCGACTCGTCCGGCGTGACCACAAGCCGGCTCTGCCGGTCGGGAAATAGTTTTGAAAAATCCGCGCTGCGCTCGGCACTCCACGCGGCGTGCGCATCGCGGTGCGCCCTGGAATTCGGGTCGAGCACGACGAGACGGTTGCTTGTGGGATCGAAGGCCGTGACGGCTTTGCCCGAGGGCAGTTCGCGCTCCCAAGCGTCTTCGACGCGAAACCCAATTGGCTGATAACGCCGCCGAATCAGCGGCCAGCCCGCGGGCGCGGCGCGCGGCGGAAAATCGCCCAGCCATAAAAGCAGGCTCTGATTCGAAACCGCGTGCGCGATAAATTTCCACGGCGTCTCCACCGGTTGCGCATCCGCCATGACCGGCGTCGGCCGACTAATGAGGTCGGCCACCGCATTCAGAATCGGCCCGCGACCACGCACCGGTTGCGTGAGTTTATAGCCGCCGGGATACGCGTGAACGATCCCCACGCGGTCGCGGTTTGCGGCGGAGAGCATCATCGCGAGACTGGCGAGCTCGAGCAGCGCCGCGCGCTTCGTTCGCGCACCCGAGCCAAATTGCAGTGAAAGCGTGTCCTCGAAAACAATGAGCACGGTAAGCTCGCGCTCCTCGACGAACTTTTTCCGAAACGGTTCACCGAGCCGCGCCGTGACGTTCCAGTCAATGTCGCGGATATCGTCGCCGAACGTGTATTTGACGACCTGGTCGAATTCCATGCCGCGACCGCGAAACACCGAACGGTATTCTCCGCTCAGTGAATTTTCCACAGCCTGTTTCATCCGCCACTCCAACTGCCGCAGCAGCGCCACCGACGAGGTCGGCAGCGGCGGCTTGGCCACGAGGGGAGTTTTGGTCGGCAGTGGAATCACGATCAGAAAATACGGTTCGCGGTTAAACGTCGGCGGCGCGATGGAGGCCGGGGCCTTTCATTGCGCAGCGACGGACGCGGGCGAGTCACGCTAACTCAGGCGGCTATGACGCCCACCGTCGGCACCACCTCGTTGTCGAGGATCTGCTTCAGTAATTTTTCCGCGTTCATCTCCGCCGCCTCGGCTTCATAGGTGAGACCGATACGGTGGCGCAGCGCGTCCGGGAAAACCTCCTGCACATGCTCGGGCGAAACATGATCCATACCGCGCAACCAGGCCAGTGCGCGGCTCGCCTGGTAGAGCGCAAGACAGGCGCGCGGGGACGCGCCGAAATTCAGGTAGCGCGTGCCGTCGGTCATCGGTTGCACGAGGACGCGGGTGGCGCGGACGAGATTCAGAATGTAGGCCTTGATCTCGGGTGAGACGTAAATGAGGTCCACCTGCTTGCGCAGCTCGAGCAGTTCCTCGCCGCTGGAAACCGCCACCAGTTCGGGCTGCTTGGTCACCTGGCCCCAGCGCTCCATCAAAATCGTCTCCTCTTCGGCCGAGGGATAATCGACGAGCAATTTGAAAAGGAAGCGATCCATCTGCGCCTCGGGCAGGGCATACGTGCCCTCCTGCTCAACGGGATTCTGCGTCGCCATCACGAAAAACGGCTTCGGCAGCGCGTGCGTTTTCCCACCGATGGTCACCTGCTTCTCCTGCATGGCCTCGAGCAGCGCGCTCTGCACTTTCGCGGGGGCGCGATTGATTTCATCGGCGAGCACGAGGTTGGCAAAAATCGGTCCGCGGTGCGCGGTGAACTCACCGGTGTTGGGCTGGAAGATCATCGTGCCCACGACATCGCTCGGCAGCAGATCGGGCGTGAACTGAATGCGGTCACAGTGCACGCCGAGCGCGGAGCCGAGCGATTTTATGAGCAGCGTCTTCGCGAGCCCGGGCATGCCTTCAAGCAGGATGTGACCGTTGGCGAGCAGCGCGACCAGGAGGCGTTCGATGACAACGTCATTGCCGAGCACGGCTTTGGCGATTTCGGTGCGGAGCTTTTGCGACCAGACGGGACCTGTGATCATAGAAAATAGAGCGGAAGAAGCGTGAGAGCGAAGACGCAGGCAGCGGTGAAACGTCACTGCGCCTGCGTGATTTCTCCCTAAGCAAGGCGAATACCAACCTGCGTCGCAACCCCGCGACACCCCGCTTCCGGGCGTGCTCATATCCGCCGTTTACCATGCGCTCCGCACTTTCCACACGCGGTGTTGCGCCGAACGGACCCGAGATATTTTGACGCCAAATCGTATAAGCCCGCCTCATCCGTTCGCGCACGTGCGCTGTTAAAGTTTTGCGATGAAAATTCTTTCCCAAGGTTCACCGAAGCGCGTCCTCGATTTTAAGATTTTTCCCGATATCCTTTTAGACCGATTCCGCGCCTACCCCCGCACCTCCGCCTCGGGAAACCCCGTCTCCCGTCAAATTTTTCGATCCCGGCCGGGGCTAACGTGGCGGCACACGACCTGCTTTCCGACGCACTTTTCTCTTCTTCGTCCACGTTGCCTCGCCGCGCGAAAAAACCCGCCACCCCCGAGAGATACCACGCAACTTTTCCTTAGCACATACGTTATCAATTTTGAGCCCGCCACGGGCCGTTGTTTTCACCCATTTGCTCTTCTCAAATATGAATAAAATCCGACATCTGCGTCATCATTTCAGTCTTAAACAACTGGGCCTGATGGCAATTGCCGCAACCACTCTGGTGGCTGCGCCTGCCCCCACAAAAATCACGCCCTCGAAGGACCTCATCGGATTCTCGATCGGTGAAGATTACAAGATGGCCAACTATACGCAGATCTCTGCGCTGTTGAAAAAATGGGAAACCGAGACCGACCGCATGAAGGTCGTCAGCATCGGCAACACTGCCGAGGGTCGCCCCCAATATATGGCGATCATCACCTCGCCCGAGAATCACAAGAAGCTCGATTACTACCGCGAGATCTCCGTCAAGCTCGCCCACGCGGGTCTTTCAGAAGACGAGGCCCATAAGCTTTCCAAGGAAGGCAAGGCCGTCGTCTGGATCGACGGCGGTCTGCACGCCACCGAGACTGTGAACTCACAGTCCCTCGCCGAGATGGTTTACCAAATGGTGAGCCGCACCGACGACGAGACCATGCGTTTCCTCGACGATGTCATTCTTCTCATGGCCGTGCCCAATCCCGACGGCGTCGAGCTCGTCGCCAATTGGTATATGCGCGAAGAGGACGTCACGAAGCGCACCTTCCAAACGCTCCCGCGCCTCTATCACAAGTATGTCGGCCACGATAACAATCGTGACTCGATCACGATGAACATGCCCGAGACCACGAATCAAAATCGCGTGCTCTTCATCGATTGGATTCCGCAGATCATGCACAACGTCCACCAGACCGGACCCGCCGGCACGGTGATCTTCATCCCGCCCTTCCGCGATCCGTTCAACTACGTCTTCGATCCGATGATTCCCGTCGGCATCGAGCAGGTGGGTATGGCGATGCACGCCCGTCTTGTTTCCAAAGGCATGGGCGGCTCCGCCATGCGTTCCGCGGCTCCCTACTCCACCTGGTGGAATGGCGGCATGAGAACCGCCACCTACTTCCACAATCAGATCGGTCTCCTCACGGAGATCATCGGCGGTCCTACCCCCGCCGCGATTCCGCTGATCGCCGACAAGCAGCTCGCCACCGGCGACTGGCCCCTCCCGATCAAGCCGCAGGTTTGGCGTTACCGTCAGTCGATCGACTACATGATCGAGGTCGAGCGCGCCGTGATGGACTACGCCTCCCGCAATCGCGAGACCCTGCTCTTCAATATCTACGGCATGGGCCAGCGCTCCATCGACCGCGGCAGCAAGGATTCCTGGACCGTCACGCCCAAGCGTATCAACGCCCTCACCACCGCCGCCAAGGCTGCGGCCGGCGATGAGCCCGCCGGTGGTCGTGGTCGCCGTGGCGGGGCCGGTGGTGGTGGTGGCGGTGGCGGAGACAATCCGTTCTTCACACCTGCGCTCCCGACCGAACTCTACGAAAAAGTTCTCAACGATCCGGCTTACCGCGATCCCCGTGGCTACGTCATCTCGGCCGACCAGGACGATTTTCCCACCGCGATTAAGTTCGTAAACGTCCTCCTGTAGCTCGGCATCGACGTCCTCAAGGTCAGCGCGCCTGTCACCATCGCTGGCAAACAATATCCCGCCGGTTCTTACGTCGTGAAGACCGCGCAGGCCTTCCGTCCCGCCGTCCTCGACATGTTCGAGCCTCAGGATCACCCGATGGACTTCGCCTATCCGGGCGGCCCGCCCAAGCGTCCCTACGACATCACCGGCTGGACCCTCGCCACGCAGATGGGCGTCAAGTTCGACCGCGTCATGGATGCGTTCGATGTCACGGCGACCAAGCTGCCCTTCGCCACCGAAAAGCCGCTCCCGGCCTCCGTCGCCTCCGTCGCCAATGCCGCCGGATATCTCCTCAGCCACAAGATCAACGACTCCTTCATCGTCATCAACCGCCTCCTGAAAGCCGGCGCCGACGTTTACTGGCTCGCCGACGAGAAGAGCGTGGGCGGCAAAGCCCTCGGCACCGGCACGGTTTACGTGCCCGCTTCCGCTGCGGCCCTCCCGATCCTCGAGAAAGCCGCCAAAGAACTCGGCGTCCCCGCCTACGCGGTCGCCGCCAAGCCCACCGGCGACGCGATGAAATTGAAGCCCATCCGCATCGGTCTTGTCGATCTCTACGGCGGCTCGATGCCCTCCGGCTGGCTGCGCTTCATGCTCGAGCAATACGAGTTCCCCTTCGAAGTCGTGTTTCCCCAAGTCCTCGACGCGGGTAACCTCAAGTCGAGCTTCGATGTCATCGTGTTCCCCTCGGGCACCTACGCCGAGGGTCGCGGTGGTCGTGGCGGCGGTCGCGGCGGCAGCGGTCCTTCCCCGGACAGCATCCCCGAGGAATTCCGCTCCATGCTCGGCACGGTCACGAGCGCGAAGAGCGTTCCCTCGCTGAAAACCTTCGTTGAAGAAGGCGGCACCGTCCTCGCCCTCGGCGCCTCCGCCAGCATCGGCGAGGCCATGGGCCTGCCCGTCAAGAATCACCTCGTGGAAAAGGGTCCGGACGGCAAAGACGTCCCCCTCCCCGGCGAGAAGTTCTACATCCCCGGCTCCGTGCTGACGGTGAGCTACAACAACAAGGACCCGCTCGCGTTCGGTATGCCTGACAAGGGCTACGTCTTCTTCGACACGAGCCCTGTGTTCAACCGTCCCGAAGGCTCGATCGTCCAAGCCAGCAAGGTCGCCTGGTTCGAAGGTAAACAGAACCTCTACGCAGGCTGGGCCGTCGGTCAGGAATACCTCGACGGTGGCGAACTCGCCACCCAGGCCTCGGTCGGCAAGGGCAAGCTCGTCCTGATCGGCTTCGAAGCCACGTTCCGCGCCACGCCGCACGGCACGTTCAAGCTGTTCTTCAACGGCCTCTACCTCGGCTCCGCCGCTCCCACGAAGCTGTGATGAGGTTCGCCCCGGTCTGATTGTCTGTCACGGTGCCCGAGTCATCTCGGGCACCGTTTTTTTACCCCTCACCGGGGTTCCATTTACCTCTCTCAAGTTATCTTGATTTTTTTCGGCCGCCCCGCGCCTACTCCGCAACGGGCACTGCCTTTGCCCCCTCCCTTTTGTCTCCGTTCAACCCTCCTGATATGAAAAAAAGCAATCTGCTCTCCTCGCTCGGTCTGAAAGGACTGGGCTTCGCCTGTCTAACGGCGGCCTCAGCATTCGCCGCCGAGCCCACTCCCACCAAAATCACGCCCGCCAAGTCCATCATCGGCTTCGGCATCGGCGATGATTACCACATGGCCAGCTACACGCAGATCTCTGCGATGTTGAAAAAATGGGAAACCGAAACCGACCGCATGAAGGTCGTCAGCATCGGCAACACCGCCGAGGGTCGCCCCCAATATATGGCGATCATCACCTCGCCCGAGAATCACAAAAAACTCGATTACTACCGCGGCATCTCCGTCAAACTCGCCCGCGCCGAGGGTCTCTCCGAGGTCGAAGCCAAAAAGCTCGCGAAGGAAGGCAAAGCCGTCGTCTGGATCGACGGCGGTCTCCACGCCACCGAGACGGTGAATTCGCAGTCCCTCGCCGAGATGGTTTACCAGATGGTGAGCCGCACCGACGAGGAGACCATGCGTTTCCTCAACGACGTGATCTTGCTCATGCCCATCCCCAATCCCGATGGCGTCGAGCTCGTCGCCAATTGGTATATGCGCGAGGAAGACGTCACGAAGCGCACCTACGCCAGCCTCCCGCGCCTCTACCACAAATACGTCGGCCACGATAACAACCGCGACTCGATCATGAACAACATGCCCGAGACCACGAATCAGAACCGCGTGCTCTTCATCGAGTGGATTCCGCAGATCATGCACAACGTCCACCAGACCGGTCCCGCCGGGCAGATCATTTTCATCCCGCCGTTCCGCGATCCGTTTAACTACAACTTCGATCCCCTCGTGCCCATCGGCATCGAGCAAGTCGGCATGGCTATGCACGCCCGCCTCATCGCCAAGGGCATGCCCGGCTCCGCCATGCGCTCCGCCGCCCCCTACTCCACCTGGTGGAACGGCGGTATGCGCACCGCGACCTACTTCCACAATCAAATCGGTCTCCTCACCGAGATCATCGGCGGCCCCACGCCTACCACTGTTCCCCTCATGCCGGACAAGCAGCTCCCCACCAGCGACGGCCCGATGCCCATCGAGCCCCAAGTCTGGCACTACCGCCAGTCCATCGACTACATGATCGAGGTCGAGCGCGCGGTCGTGGACTACGGCTCCAAGAACAGCGAGACGCTGCTCTACAACATGTATGTCATGGGCAAGCGCGCCATCGACCGCGGCAACAAGGATTCCTGGACCGTCACCCCGAAGCGCATCACCGCGCTCAAGGCCGCCGGTGCCGCGGATGCCGCGGGCCCCTCTGGCCTCGCCGGTCCCAACTACGGTGCCAGCGCCAACGCCGATATGGTCGTCGGTCGCGATGGCGCTCCGCCCGTCGCCACGGCGCTCTACAAAAAAGTTCTCCAAGATCCCGCCTTCCGCGACGCCCGCGGCTACATCATCACCGCCGATCAGGACGACTTCCCGACCGCGGTTAAGTTCATCAACGTCCTCCTCAAGCAGGGCGTCGCCGTCCAGAAGGCCACCGCCTCATTCACCGTCGCCGGCAAGACCTATCCCGCCGGTTCCTATGTCGTGAAAGCCGCTCAGGCCTTCCGCGCCGAGGTCATGGATATGTTCGAGCCGCAGGATCACCCCATGGACTTCGCCTTCCCCGGTGGCCCGCCCAAGCGCCCCTACGACATCACCGGTTGGACCCTCGTGAAGCAGATGGGCGTCACCTTCGACCGCTTGGTCGAGGGCTTCGACGGCCCCTTCGTCCCCGTGCCGTTCACGCCGGAGAAGCCGTTGCCCACCGCAGTCACGACCGTCGCCAACGCCGCCGGCTACCTCGTCAGCCACAAGATCAACGACGCGTTCATCGTGATCAACCGCCTCCTCAAGGCCGGCGCCGAAGTCTACTGGCTCGCCGCCGAGCAGACCGTCAACAGCAAGGCCCTCGGCACCGGCACGATCTACGTGCCCGCCTCCGCCGCCGCGCTGCCGATCCTCGAAAAGGCCGCCAAGGAACTCGGCGTCCCGGCCTACGCCGTCGCCGCCAAGCCCACGGGCGACGCGTTCAAGCTGAAGCCCATCCGCATCGGCCTCGTCGATCTCTACGGCGGCTCCATGCCCTCCGGTTGGACGCGCTGGATGCTCGAGCAATACGAGTTCCCCTTCGAGGTCATCTTCCCGCAGGTCCTCGACGCGGGTAACCTCAAGACGAGCTTCGATGTGATCGTGTTCCCCAGCGGCACCTACGCCCAGGGTCGCGGCGGTCGTCCCGTCGGCGGTCCCGGCCTCGGCCAGCCCGCTGCCGATACGCTGCCTGAGGAATTCCGCTCTATGCTCGGCACGGTCACCAACGCGAAGAGCGTGCCCTCGCTCAAGACCTTCGTCGAAGCCGGCGGCACTGTCCTCGCGCTCGGCGCCTCCGCCAGCATCGGCGAGGCCATGGGCCTGCCGCTCAAGGATCACCTCGTGGAAAAAGCCGCCGACGGCAAAGAGAAGCCTCTCACCGGCGAAAAGTTCTACATCCCCGGCTCCGTCCTCCACGCCTACTTCAACAACAAGACGCCGCTCGCCTTCGGCATGCCGAGCAAGGGCTACGTCTTCTTCGACAGCAGCCCCGTGTTTGATCGCATCCCCAACTCGAAGCTCTCACCCAGCAAGGTCGCTTGGTTCGAAGGCAAAGAGCCGCTCTACAGCGGCTGGGCCGTGGGCCAGGCATACCTCGACGGCGGCGAACTCGCCACCGACGCGACCGTGGGCAAGGGCAAGCTCGTGATGATCGGCTTCGAGGCAACCTTCCGCTCGACGCCACACAGCACGTTCAAGCTGTTCTTCAACGGCCTCTACCTCGGCGGCGCCGCGCCGACGAAGCTCTAAGCACGTTCGTCGCTCAAAGTCTCACTCGCGAAGGCCGCCGTTAATTCGGCGGCCTTTTTCTTTTGTGGGAGCGAGCTTGCTCGCGACACTCCGGCACGCAGTCGCAAGCAAGCTCGCTCCCACCTTCGCCCCTCACCAAACGAGCAACCCGCCCGCAAACGTCAGCC
>JANXLP010000585.1 GCA_025355125.1 Opitutaceae bacterium
GGGCCGTGCGCTCCGCCGCGCGGCCAAGGCAGACCGCCGATTCGCGCCGCAGGTAACCACCGTCAAGCGGCCGCGCGCGGAGCGCACGGCCCACCTCAAGCCACCCGGCTACGCCGGAGAACTGGGGGCGGTTACATCCGCACGGAAAATATACCGCGCGGAAATCCCGCATGATTTGAAACCGCACCCGGGCCCCGCGCCGTCTCGACGCTTGTAACCAGAAATTCCCTTCCATGAAAAACCAAGATCACTCCTTCGCGTTCCTCACCGTCATCATCATCGCCGGCGTCATCGCCGCCTGCCTGCCCTCTTCCGCTTCGAGCCAGGACAAAACTGAAAACAATTCCTCTTCGCTGGCCGAATCCAGCCACACTTCGAGCAACCACGCCGGTATCTCCGCCAAATTCTGAAATCCTGAGGCGCGGAACCCCCGCGCATCGCTGCCAGTCGCAATCCGCCGCCGTCGAGCCCGCGCTCCCGGCGGCGGTTTTATTTTTACTCCCGCCGCCCGAACAGCGCGAGGAGCCCCGCGCCGAACGAATCGGGCAGCACGTTAAAATGATTCTTTTTCGGAAACCGCCGCGAGACCACGTCGAGTCCCGCAAATGGCTTTGCCGCCAGTTGCGCCTCGAGCAGCGCCAGATCGCCCGTCATCGACGTGGAATCTTTCTCGCCGACGCCGAGATAGAGTTTCGCCGCCAACGCGGACTGCCGGGCGCGAAGGCTTTCCACCTGCGCCAGCATCGCCCGCTCGGCCCACCAGATCGACGGCGCGCTGGCGAGGTGGTGCGTGAAAAACGGGTTTTCCTGAAACAGGGCGTGCAACACCAGCAGCGAGCCGAGCGAGTGCCCCGCAATCCCGCGCACGTTCGCATCCACCGGATAGCGCCGCGCCAGTTCCGGCCAGAGCGTCGCCGTGAGAAATTGTAGAAACCCATCGGCGCCGCCGCTCGTCGGCTCGTCGCTGTGCGCGGCCGGTGTATAGTCACGCCCACGCCGGTTCTCCGGCTTCGCGTAGCTCGCACCGTAGCCCACGCCCACGAGCAGCAGAGGCGGCACCGCGCCTGTGTCGCGCAGCTCCCGATACGCCGCGACCCCCGCCGCAAACTGGTCGTCACCGTCCATGAACAGCACGACCGGCAACGGCCCGGCTTTATCGCTGTCGCTGACCGCGACTCTCGCAGCGCCAGCGGCCGGCGTTTCTACATAGATCCGGTAATCCGTGCCGGTTTCGGGTGCGTGGAGCGTGAACGTGTATGAAGATGACATGGAAATTTTTTAAAAAACTACGCCGTCGCCCGACCGCGCCGCGGCGCCGTTTTACCATCGACCATGCTGAGCACTGGCCGCTCCGGCATGCCCTGCTCGTTGTGGTAAAGTTGCCCCGCGAGAATATCGACGGCGGTCGCGCCGATCACAGGCTGGTTCTGGTCGATGCCAGCGGCCTGGTTCACGCCGTTGAGATTCGCCTGCTGCACATCGAGCGCGGCAAAGGCGACATCGCCGGGAATCGCGCAGCCCGCCGCTGCCAACGCCGCGATCTGCTTCGGTCCGAAACCGATGACGACGTCCGGCCGCTCCTTGCCCAGCCAGCGCCGGAGGCCGCGCGGATCGTCGCCTTCGTCCGTGAAAAACGGCTCCAGCGCCGCGCACGCTCGCACTTGCCGCGCCGCGAGATAGCCGCCGAGCCAGCTGTAGCCGACGCGGCTGTTTTCATCACGGTCAAGCAGCAGCCCGATGCGCCGGTAGCCGAGCCGCAGGAGATTCTCCACCGCCACGTAGGCGCCGCGAAAATGATGATGCGTCGCCCGGTGCAGCGGCAGCGATTTGAACGCATAGCCCAGCGCGACGCACACGAGCTGCGACCATTCCAACTCCTTCAAGTAAACCGGCCGGGGAAACGGCGTGATCAGATTCCCGCGGATCGAACGCGCGCGCAGCATCCGGCAAGTCTCCGCCGCCCGCGCGCCTTCCGGCCCGATCCAAAATGCCTCCAGCCGCATCCCGACCTGCAACGCCCGCCGCCGTGCGCCCTCGTAGAAGCCCACGCTCGCCGAGTGGTTTTTCCAATCCTCCGCCGTCGGCCCGCCCGTGAGAAATCCCACCACTTCCGTCGTGGCCCGCCGCTGGCGCAGCCGCACCTGCGTCATGAGTGCCGAGACGAGCACGTTGGAACGGTAGCCCATCGTGTCCGCGAGGCGGTGGAGCCGCGCGCGTGTGCGCGCCGGGATCGTGGGGTCGTTGCGCAGCGAGAGGGAGACGGTCGTGTGGCTCACGCCGGCGCGGCGCGCGATCTCGCGCAGGGTCGGGGGCGAGGCGGGGTTGGCCATGGCGGAAAACTGTGCGCGCGGCGCCATTTTGGGCGAGTTTTACTTTACGCGGAAAGTATCCGCGCTCTTGGCAGCGCCGCTCCACGCGGCCAACCACGAGCAACCCCGCTCCCCTTCCGCCGCCATCCCCGGCCCATCTCCGATTTTTTGCCCGGCGCTCCGGCGTCCCGGCTTTTTCCCAACCCCAAACCGCCCACCATGAAACCCCGCCTCCCCTCCGCCGCGCTCGCCCTGTTACTGGCCCTGCCCGGCTTGACGCCCGCCCTGCGCGCACAGACCTCCGTCGCCGCCGACGAACCGATCAAGCTCAGCGAGTTCAGCGTCTCCGGTTCGCCCGCCGACCGCTACCGCGCCACTGACGCGATCTCCGGCGTCCGCGTGCGCGCCGCCCTCATCGACACCGCCAGCTCCATCAGTGTCCTCACCCGCGAGATGATGGATGACCTCGCGCCCACCCGCATCTTCGACGCCACGCGCTACGTCGCCGGCGTGCAGGAAGGCCGCGGCGTGCAGTTCCAAGATCGCATGATCATCCGTGGTTTCGAGACCCAGAACGGCGCCCGCACCGTGGACAACTTTCTCCAGTCCGCCGACGCCGATAACGTCGAGGAGACCGTGATCGACCGCATCGAGGTTTCCAAAGGCCCCAACGCCATCCTCTCCCCCTCCGGCGCGCCCGGCGGCTCCGTCAACGTCATCCTGAAAGCGCCCCAGTATCGCAAAAAAAACACGATCACCGCGCTCGTCGGCCTCTTCGACGCACAAAAACTCACCCTCGACATGACCGGTCCCTTCGCCCCCGGCAGCAAAGCCGCCTACCGCCTCGTCGGCTCGCTCCAAGACACCCGCCGCTACTGGTCCGACGAAGCCCGCATGCGCGGCAAATCACTGTCGCCGATGTTCACCTACCGCTTCTCGGACAAGACGCAGTTCACCGCCAAGCTCGTCGCCGCCGAACACTGGATTTTCCGCGAGCCCCTGCTGATCCTCGATCCCTCGACCACCGCCTCGACTTCCGATCCCAAGCTCGCCCCCGGCATCGCGGCAAAAAGCCTCAACGGCATCCAGCCCTGGAGCAGCGTCAGCACCCACAGCGCCGATCTCTTCACGCAGCTCACCACCAGCCTCAACGATAACATCAGCCTGCGCTTCGCCGCCAACACCCGCTACTTTTTCTCCGACGCCGATCAGGAGTTCCTCTCCACGCCCAACCTGAACAACCGCTACAACCCTTCCACGGGCGAACTCACCCAAGACTACACGTGGGCGCTCGTGGGCGGCGTGCCGGTCTCCACCTTTTCGCCATTCTTTAATCCCACCGCGATCCCCGTGCGTGGCGACATCCAGGCCAGCCGCACCAAGACCGCCAACTTCCAGGCCGACGCCGCCGGCAGCTACAAATTTGGCAGCGTGAGCTCGCAGACCGTCACCGGCCTCGCGTTCAACCGCCAGACCGGCCGCAGCCACACGCAAACCGGCGTCCTCCCCGCCATCGATCTCACCAAACCCCAGACCCGCGCCTATCCCGTGTATCCCGACGCTTTCGCCTCCAACAACGCCAGCTCCTACGCCAACTGGCAGCTCTACCTCAATG
>JANXLP010000604.1 GCA_025355125.1 Opitutaceae bacterium
CCTCCACCCCGCCGGCCACGTCGCCGGTGCCGCCGCCGTCGAACTCGTTTACAAGCACCGCGCCATCTTCTTCACCGGCGACGTCCTTTTCACCGACCAGCGCACCCTCAAAGGCGCCCGCTTCCCCGCCGGCCACTTCGACACCGTCATCACCGAGACCACCCGCGGCACCACCGAGCGCCCCGTCGGCAAAAGCCGCTCCGAGGAGATGATCCGCCTCGTAGCCAGCATCAACGACACCATCCAGCGCGGCGGATCCTTCCTGATTCCCGTTTTCGCCCTCGGCCGCATGCAGGAGGTCCTCACGATCCTCCACGATGCCCGTAAATTCGGCAAACTCGGCGAATTCCCCATCTTCGCCTCCGGTCTCGGGATGGATCTCGCCGACTACTTCGACGAAATCAGCCGCAAGACGAAGCACATCCAGTTCAACCGCGGCATCATCAAAGACCTCAAGATCAAGCCCACGCCGCGCAAGCTCGTCGCCGGTCAGGATCCCGGCCAAAACGCCCTCTACATCATCAGCTCCGGCATGTTGGTCGAGCGCACGCCCAGCTACACGCTCGCTTCCGGACTCCTAGGCAACGCGCGCAACACGATCGGCTTCGTCGGCTACTGCGACCCCGAGACCCCCGGCGGCGAACTCCTCGGCTCTTCTCCCGGCGACACCTTCGTCTTCAAGACCGCCAACGTGAAAACGAAGATCAAGGCCCGCGTCGAACGGTTCGAACTCAGCGGCCACGCTGATCGCGAAGAACTCGTCCAGTTCGCCGTCCAGACCGAGGCCCGCAGCGTCGTCCTCACCCACGGTGATCCCGCCGCCCGCGCCTGGTTCATGGAACAGCTCAAGGCCCAAATGCCCAAGAGCACGATCATCGACCCCGTCCCGCTCCAAACCTACCAGGTCTAAAATGCAGGGTGCGGTTTCAGCCCGCCCTTCCCCGCTTCGTTCGCGAGCGCGCCCCTTCCAAAGGCAGACCATCCGGTCTGCCTTTTTTTTAGGCATTCTTTCGAGCGTTCACCTTCATCAATTCCCGCAGCCGCTCCGCTACAATGGGCCCACCCGCGACGTAAACGATCCGCCCCATCTTGAGGTTAAACGTCCTCATCGGGATTTGGTCGCCGTTGAGAAACGTCACTTCGCCGCCCGCCGCCTGCACGAGCGGAATCGCCGCCGCGAGGTCCCAAATCTTCACGTTGAAATCCACGCAACCGTCGAACAGCCCCGCCGCCACGTAGGCGAGATGCAGCGTCGCACTGCCCAGCCCGCGAATCTTGAACTGCCCGAGAATCGCGTTCGCCGCCGGCAGCATCCCCGGCTCATAAGGCCGGTGAAAGCCCACGATGCTCTCCTTGTGCGGCGCCACGGTGAGCACCTTCACTACGCGCTCGCCGTCGTGCATTCCGAAGCCAGGTCCGCCGTGCATCAGCACGCGCCGGCTCAAATCATAGACGACGCCATACACCGGCACCCCACTCTCGCACAACGCCAGCGAGATCGCACAATACGGAATTCCCAGCGCGAAATTATTGGTCCCATCAATCGGATCAAGCACCCACGAAAACTTCGCCGTCACCGGAATCGGCTCGTCTGTCTCCGCCAGCTCCTCGCTGAAATACTGATCGTCCGAAAACTGTGCGCCCAGCTCGCGGAAAATATTCTCCGAGATCGCCACATCAACCGCCGTCACCCGCGTGCCGTCACTCTTCCAACGACTCTCCGCCTTTCCAAATTCCCGGTGGAGCAACTCCGTCTGCGCGAGCACCGCCCGCTTCGCCGCTTCGATCCGTTGCAAGAGTTCGTCATTTGCCATATCGCTTATGCAACCTCTGGCCTGAGCGAACGCCAATTTCTTTCGCGAATCTCCGGTTATTATCGGCTAAGCGCGGCCAGCGCTCACGCGTCTCTGTTCGCACCGAGTTGATGGCCTCGCGACACGGTCGAGACCTTCCCGCCAAGATTCAGTTTGTCCAAGACGGCCGCGAGCTTCCGTCGCTTCTCATCCGTCTGCGCAAACATCTCCAACTGCGCGCCGCCTTCCTCCACCCCTGAAAAGCGCACGCTCACCAGCCGCAATTTTTTCCGCTGCGTCCACGCCTCCCGTAGCAACGGCCCCACGAGTGCATAAAACGGCGCCTCCAGATCGCTTGCCTCCGCCAGACTCCGTCCATGGGTCGTTTGCGTGAAATCACCGTAGCGCACTTTTACCGTGATGGTCTTCACGCGCTTCCCGTCGCTCCGCACTTTCGGCATCAGCTCATCGACCATCCGTTTGGCCACCTGCTCGATCATGGCGAACTCGCCCACGTCCTCAAAAAACGTCTCCTGCTGTGAATAGCTCTTCGCATCCTCATCCTCCGTCTCCACGGGCCGGTCATCTTTTCCTTCGGCCATGGCTAGCAGCTCTGCCCAACCACTGCCCAGCGCCGCCTTCAACTGGTCCTCATTTCGCTCGTGCAGGTCACCAATGAGGGTCAGCCCGCGCGAATTTAAAAGCGCCTCTGTCTTCGCGCCGATACCCGGCAATTTCCCAAGCGAGAGCGGCGCCAGAAACGCCCGTTCATCGCCCGGCGCCACCACTACAAAGCCCTGCGGTTTCCGCAGCTTGCTCGCGATCTGCGCCACCAGCTTGTTCGCCGCGATCCCCATCGAAACGGTGATCTGCAGCTCATTCCAAATCTTCCTCTGCAACCCGCGCACCGCCGCCTCTACCGCCGCGGTTGTCTTCAATCCGCACGGCCCCAGGTCCAGATAACCTTCGTCGATCGAGTTGCGCTGCACCAGCGGCGTCAGGGTCTCGCAGGCATCAAACATCTGGTGCGACACCTTTCCGTAGAGCCCGCTCGTGTGCGGAATCATGATGAGATCGGGACACACCTGCCGCGCCCGCGAGGTCGGCATAGGCGTATAAACGCCGCACGCCCGCGCCTCGTAGCTCGCCGAGGAGATGATCCCCCGCTCCGTCCCGCCCACCGCGCATTTCGTTCCCCGTAATTCCGGCCGCAACGCCTGCTCACACGCCACGAAAAACGCGTCGGCGTCTAGCAGGCTGTCGGACTTAGGCTGATACTTGGCCTAGCAGGCTGTCGGACTTAGAAATTTAAGGCATCCACCGTGCGATATTCGCGAAAATATTTTTCAAAAAGATCAAATATCGAGCTGCAAACGCCTTGAACGGCCTAAGTCCGACAGGCTGCTAGTAATTGCTATGTAATTGGATATGGCCCGATACGTGAATATTGACCGAGACA
>JANXLP010000615.1 GCA_025355125.1 Opitutaceae bacterium
CCACGGTAGCGTTTCCCTTTTTCCAAACGATGTCGAAAGGAGGGGTGCCGGAGAGGCTGGCAGTCAGTGTAACTGCGGCACCTACGGTTACGGTTTGGCTGATGGGTTGAACCGGGAAGCTGGGAGGAGCGCCTGTCGTTAAGACGGTCAACGTAGCCGCCCTGCTTGAAGTGTTTCCGGCAGTGTTTGAAGCAACTACCGAATATCTTCCGGTGTCGCCGGCCACTAATTTCTCGATGATAAATTTTTCCGAGACTGCACCTGTAATAAGATTTCCGTTTTTATACCAGGTGTAGGTGAAGGGCGCAGATCCTCCGAAGACGGGGCTGAATTCGGCCCTACCGCCGATGAAGACGTTCGTGTCCTTTAGGTCGTCTATTACCGTGGGAGCAACTTTGACATCAGTTTCGTAGATCGATCTGGCTCCAACGATATCGTCGGTTTGAAGCGTATCGATATCGCCCACCAGCGAATTCATGATCGCTGCCACGGTTTGGCCATTCTCATCAGGATGGGTTAGACCGAGTGCGTGTCCAAATTCATGGACCAGGACTCTTTTCAGATCGTAGACTCCCGTTTTTCGAGTCCCTCGATAGGAGTCCCATTTGTAGCCATCGTTGACGAGGACGTCGGTCTCGTAGTTGTTTTTATTGTTGTTGGTCGCGGTAGAATATAAAATTACCGTGATCGCCAGCACCCGTAAGTTCCAAGGCGTCCCGTAGACATTGGGGGCAAAGAAAACGTTATTGATGCGGTTTTCCGGTGCGATTTCCGCGGTCGAATCGCGGACAACGATGTATTTGAAACTCGTGAGGACTCCGTTCCACGTGCCGAGTGCTTCTTCAGCTACGCTGCCCCAGCTTGTTTTGCCGTCAGTTAACGTTCCACTGTTTGCGCCTAATTGCAGGTGCATCGTAACAGGGGTGTAGGCCCATTTGCTGCCAAAAAGGGTGTAGGCGCCCAGTGGAATGCTCCCGGAAAGGAGTAGAGCGAGGGCGCAAAGGAGCTTCTTCATTTTGAGGCTGCGGAATTTTTAACTTCGTTTTCGATGAGTTGTTCAAAGCTCTCTGGGCTGAGCGCATGGGAGGACATCGCTGATACAAAACCTTCATGGTGTTTTTGCATCTGCACATCGGACACACCGGTGAGGGGTTCTCCGTTATCTTTCCTGATGTGTTTCCTGCCGGTGGCTGAATCGCTACGAACTCCGTAGCGGCCGTGCATCATTCCAACTAGGGGGCAAAATTGAACGCCTCTCTGATCGGAGATGAAGAGGAATTCGGCCTGACCGACTTTGAAAGTCGGCATGCCTTCGACGCGCATGCTGCGACCCCCTAGGTCGCCTCCGAGGAAGGAGAGGGTGATCTCCGCATCCGTGCGGCCTTTGAGGACCTTGGAGACCTTGAAGGTCACAAGGGTTTTGATCGTGGATCCGGCTTCGACGGATTTTACGTCGATCACTTGGGCTTCGACGACTGCGACAGATTCCGCGACGAGTTCGCGGAACGAAGGTGCGATCACGCTGGTCGCATGCGCGGGGAGGCTGAGTGCCCAGAGGCCGAGGATAACGAGTGTCTTTTTCACAGATATGGGTGCTTGAGGGCGAAGGTTCGCGGCTAGAATCTGGCGCTTCACGCGAGGTGTGCTCCGGGCAGGGCGGCCCGAGTCCACACGTCGGCGCGCACGAAACCCTTGTCGATGGCGTAGGCGACGAGCGCAGCCTGACTGTGGAGACCGAGTTTGCGCAGGATGTTCTTCCGGTGGTCGACCACGGTGGAGGCCTTGATCCCGAGGGAACGCGCAATCTCCGGCACGGCGCGGCCGCTGCATACTTCGCTCAGAATTCTCTGCTCATGTTCAGAAAGCAGTTTCACGAACAGGTGCGGGTCCGAAAATAAGCGGGCGCGAGTTTTGTGAATGCGAGGCGACATCACCGCTCCGCCGGCGAGCACGGACTGAACCGCCATTTGGAGAAACGACAGACCGTCCGCCTTGTGCACGATCCCCGGGAGTCCTGTCTGCAATGCTGCGTGGATCAGGGCATCTTTCTCGCAAGCTGTCAGCACGATGATCCGCTGGAAGGGCGGAGCCACCCGGGACCGCAACCACGGGACGGTATCGGCATCCTCCAGCACGAGTTCAACCAAGGTCAGGTCGAACGTGCCGGCGCCCACGCTCGCGAGTTCCTCGCAGGTTCGCACAATCGTGATTTGCAGCCCGTCCGTCGCCCGGCGGAAGTGCTCGCTCAATAAATCGGCGAGCACCGTATCCGGTTCAGCAAGGAGCCAGTTGGGCATGACAGGACTAGGGGTGCGTAATCACGCACCGGGTCTCAAATAGAGAGTTCCCCCTCAGAGGATGGACGAGATCCCTCCGTTTGAGGGGATGTGCCGCCGGCGCAACGCGACTCGTGCTGCGTCTGGACGGGGAATGCCAGCCAGCGCGAACTAGAAAATTCAGGGTTAGAAAAGTGCCGGGACGCGCTATCCTGAAAAATCCGAAGTTGGATTTTGCCGTCGGCACGAACGCACGGGACCAACAAGGATCGCACTTGAAAGGTAAAGGTGCGGAACGAAGGCGCTCCGCGAAAAAACGGGCCGCAGCCACAGACAAGTTAATATCCATGACCACGGCCCGACGCATTTCGGCGTTTGGGGAAATTGAAGAGGGAAAAAACGATCTCGAAACCAACTACGGCGGCGGAAGCGAACCCGACCGTTCCACATGATGACGCTCAAGCGGCAAGGGAAGGGGAGCGTTTGGGGTTCCCATCCCGGCGGGAGGGGGAAGGGGCGAGGGCGATAGACAGACTTAAAAGGAATTACTCCCGAGATAACTCCAACTACCCGGAAACAAAAAAAGGAGGACACCGACGAGTCGGTGCCCTCCGCAGAGTATCAGCTGCCGGAGTTTAGGCGACTGTTCAAAGCCCTGATCCAAAGCGGCGACCACCACTGGCATTTCAAGACTTCCGACTTTGTGAGGCTGAGCCGTTGGGCTAAGCTGAGCACGGACCACGTGGCCTTGGCAAAGTCCGTTCCCTTTTCGCGGATGAGATACTGAATCTGAGCAGCCACAGCGTTAGCTGTCTCGGTGGTGCCGATGAATTCCGCCGGAACGTCGGTGCTTGGCCCGGAAGGGTCACAGAGACGAATCAGTTCCTGGTATGGGTGAAAGCGGAAGTGCGAGAGCATTTCTTGCGAGTAGACGCCCGCGTAAAACAATAGTCGCCAGGCCTCCGGCGCGATCTCTGCCGCCAAGGTGGTGAAGTCTTCTGGATAGAAATCCATCAACCGCACGGTTTGGAACGCGTAGAGCGCCGGCGTTTTTTCTCCGACAATTTCAGCGTAGTCGTGGGTGTGACGAAGGAGGTTCGGTTCGCGATCCACGGCAGAGACGTCGACCTGCTCCCAGCCAAAGTTTCCGTAAGGGAAGCGGGGCAGCTCGTTGAGCATGGAATCGAAGAAGCTCGTGGGATCGTCATCGAGAGGGGAAGTGGTAGTGGACATAATCAGAGTAGGTGAGGTTTGGTGATAGCATGGAGTTTGGATGCCGCATCGGAGTGAGCAGGCGGTAGTGCGGTGCTACCGGCGGCGGCCCGTTGTTTTTGCCGCTGGGTGATTGCAGCAGT
>JANXLP010000625.1 GCA_025355125.1 Opitutaceae bacterium
ACTCCACCACCGCCTCCGCCTGCCGTCCCGCTGCAGCGAGCGCGTTCGCAAAATTGAAACGCATCTCCGCCATCTCCGGCGCGAGCCGCACCGCCTCGCCAAGATGACGCAACGCCACCGCCCCGCGTCCTTCCGCCAGCAGCGCGGTCCCGAGATTCATGTGCGCGTCGGCAAACTCCGGCTGCAACCGCAGCGCGGCTTCAAAGTGCGCCACCGCTTCCACCCGGCGGCCCTGCTTCAGCAATAGCTCGCCAAAATTCTCATGGCCGACCGCGAAGTTCGGTTTCAGCCGCAGCGCTTCTTCGTAGCTCGCCAGCGCCCGCACGACATCGCCGGATCGCTCGAAGCCCCCCGCGAGCATGAAGTGCGCGAGCGGGTTCGATGGCCGTTTCGTAATCGTGTCCCGCCATAGCGCGACCTCGGAGCGATAATCATTGTTGCGGCGCGCCGTCACCACCGTCGCGAGCACTGCCAGCCCAATAAAAATCGCCGCCGCCGCAGTCAGATAACGCGGTCCGACCTTCCTGCCGATGCCCACGACCACCAGCACCAGCACCGCCGCCAGCGGCAGATACATCCGATGCTCCACGATCATCTGCGTCGTGCCCGGCGCCAGACTCGTCGGCGCGAGAATGCCGAAGAACCAAGCACCCAAGAAACCGGTCGCCGTTCCGCGCCACAATCCGCGCACCGTCAGCGCCAGCAGCCCCAACACCACGACGACCTCCACCGCGATCTCGCTAAAACCCGTTATCCAAAACGTGCCGTATTCAAAAACCAAGGGCTCCGGCCAGAACGCGAGCCGCAGATACAGCCCGACCGCCTTGAACTGCGTGAGCCAATAAGCCGTCGCGTCCACACCCGCGCCGAAGCCGACCGACCCGCCGCGATTTCCTCCGCCCTGCACCACGAGCCAACCCAGCACGAGCCACGTGCCAGCCAGCGCAGCGTAGAATTTCCCGCGCGCCCGCAGCGCGGCACCAAAACTCCGCGCCCCAAACGTGCGGTCATAAACGAGCACCATCAACGGCGCCGTCGCCATCACCTCTTTCGTCGCCATACCGAGCGCGCACGCGGCCACCGCGAGCACCTGCCAACGCCACGCGACCGAAGAAGTAGGTCGGGTCTCCGACCCGCCCCGGCTCGCCGCCCACCCCGCCTCGCCCCGCGAGGGCGGGTCCGAGACCCGCCCTACTTCGGTTTCCACGCTACGCGCAAAAGCGTAGAGCGTGAGCAAATAAAACAGCCCCATCAGCGATTCCGCCCGCTGGATGATATAGGTCACCGACTCCGTCTGCAGCGGATGCACGACCCACAGGAGCGCGACCGCGAGGGCGAGCAGGTAGGGCGCATTATCCTTAACGCGCCGTTGGGTGGTTACGTCGTCGCTTGAGCCCGGCGGATTAAGGCTAATCCGCCCTACCGTCCGCCAGACGAGACCGAATAACGCCAATCCCGCTGCGAGGTGAATCACCAGATTGAGCGCGTGATAGCCCCAGACTGCGGTGCCCCCGAGCGCGTAGTTAATCGCCAGCGAGAAATTGAGCATCGGCCGGCCTTGCGCGGTGACATTCGTCGTCGGGCCCACCAGCGACTCCGTCAGCGGCCAGAGTTGGCGGATCGTCGGATTCGTTGTGATCGACGAGGCATCGTCGAAAACAAACGGCCCGTTCAGGCTGTTCGCATACGCCGCGAGCGCGGCGCCCACGAGCACCGCCGCTGCCCACCAACGCGAGCGTCCCACCGCCTCCGCTCCGGCGGTGGCCACAGGTGGGGTTGGGGAAACTGCGCTCATGCTTCCGAAGTAGGGCAGGTCTCCGACCTGCCCCGCAAACCCTCAGGCACAAAAAAGGGCGGGTCGAAGACCCGCCCTACTTTTAAGCCACTGCGCACAACCGCTTCCAATCTCGGTTGCGGCATCTTGAGCTCAGAAACCAAGCGTGGTCGAGAGCGTCCACGCGCGCGGCTGTCCGTCGAAGACCGCGTTGTTCGGACCGTTGTAGCCGTTGATCGCACTCGGCGTGATGATGACCGAATAGCGGTTGAAAAGATTCGCGACGTTGAGCTGCGTGTTGAGCGAGTAGCGGCCAAATCGTTTCTCGTAGCCGAGCAACAGATCGAAGCGCGCCTGCGTCGGGAAACTGAAGAGCCGGCGCTCGCCGCTTACGCTGACACCGTTGGGATAATAATAGTAGCGGCGATTAAACCAAGCGACGTTGGCGGTCCCGCCCAGGCGCAGGCCGCGCAACATGCCGTTGCTGACCGTGTAAACGCCCGTGAAATTCGAACTCAGCGTCGGGTAATTCGTCGTGCCCTCACCCGCCTTCGTGACCGGGATTTCGCCCGGCGGCGTAAAGCCCGGGTTGATTTGAATCGCCGAGATAGGCAGGCCCGTCGCGCCGGTGAGGATCGGCCCGTTCACGGGATCGACCACCGAAAGCGTGGTGCGTGCGGCGGTGGAATTGATCTGCCCGCTGTTGGCGATCGGATTGGCGTAGTAGGAATTTCCCGGCGTGCTGAGCGCCGTGATCGTAAGCGGGATCGCGCCGACCGTGCCCTCCGGCACGGTCGGCCGCGCGGCGGTGTAGGTCGGGTTCACATAGACCACCGCGCCGTTCTTATACGTCACCTGCCCGGCGGCGTTGGCGTAGAATTGATCGTTATAGAGCGCCTTGTAGGTTTTCGAGGTGCCGATCTCGCCGCGGATGGCGGCGGCGGAGAGCCGCAGGCGCCAGTTGCGCGTCGGCGAGGCGTTGAGCGCGAGTTGCACGCCGTCGGATTTGCGATCCACGTTGATGATCGTGCTGGGGGCGCCACCGAAGCGACCGTTGAGGCCGCTGGGATTGATCACAAACGCGAGCGTGCTGGTGACGAAGAACGTCTCGTTCTTTGCGCTGGTGTGATACAGCGCCAGCGAGCCCGAGATCGTCCCGGCCGCGTTCTGCACTTTCACACCGATTTCCTCGCCGATGGAGTGCGCCGCCACCGGTTCTTGGCCGATGGGATCGTTGCTCTGGGCCGTGGGCGGATTGTGCGAATCGGAGACCGCGAAATACGGCCGCAACCACTCGCGCAACGCGTAGTTCGCGCCCACGCTGAAACTCAGGGATTTCTCGTCGGAAACTTTCCGCGTGCCCGACGAGGGATTGGTCGCGGTGATCGCACTGCCTTGGTTCAGCGTCTGCTGGAACGAACTCGAGGCGCGGAAGCCGAGCAATGTGTGGAGCCGGCCATTGGCCATCCAGGCCGTGTCGTTCACGCCATAGACGCCCTTCGCGACCGTGCGCACGAGGTTGTAGTTGCCGCCGCCGAGCGTGACGCCGAGTGGATTCTGCGGCGTGACCGCCGAGGCGACCGAGGGATTCTGCTGCATGCGCACATAGTTGACGCCCTGCCAGACGAGCCGGCCCGCGCCGGGGCGCCCCACCGCGTAGGCCAGCGGCCCGCCACCCATCGCCCAGAGCACGGGACCGATGACCGAGCGGCCATTGTTCACCGCGAGCGTGGCCGGATTCACGATCGGATTCCAGTCGGCGTCCGCGCGATAGTAACCGTAGCCGATGAAGGCCGAGTTGATGCGCGTGTAGTCCGCGCCGATGATCGACTGGCTCTTGGCGCGACCGCCGAAAAGTTCGTTTTCAAATGCGACCGAGAACCGCGCCGGAAACGTCTTCGCCGGCTGGATGCTCTCCTGCACCGGCTGCCCGCCCGTGCCGCCCACCGCCCACTCGCCCGTGTAGTTGGCGGTGACGTTCGGTGCCTGCAGCGAGAGCGTGCCGGCATTGAAGAGCCGGTTGTCGAAATCTTTGTAGCCGATGGCAAATTGCGAGGAGACCGACTTCGACCACTGCGTCTCGACCGTGAGCATGGTCATCGTGTTGATCGTGCGTTCGCTGAACCGCCAGCCGAGGTAGGAATCGACGTTATCCCAATCGATCACGCCGTTGCCGATCACACCGCCGCCGCTCGCCCCCGTGGCGCTGGAGGTGAGCTGATTTGTCGCGAGCAGGTAGTGGAGCGACTGGCCGTTGCGCGCGTCGTTCGCGGCGCTGAGAGTGACGACATTGAGATTGCTCGCGATGTTGCGGTTGTTGGCGGTCTGCTGGCCCACGAGCCGCACGACAGTATTGCCAAAAAAACGCCCGGCGAGCTGCACATACTGGCCGTGGAGCTGGCTGTTGATATTCTCCCGCCGCCCGCGGGCGTTCTGCTCAATGAGGGCGACACGCGCCGCGAAAGTCTTGTTGCCCACGCCGTAGTCTAAAATCGCCTGTGTGCCGCCGAAGTCGTCAACCTGCAGCTTGAGTGAGCCGCTGGATTTGCGGTTAAAACGCGCCTGCTTCGAGACGAGGTTGATCACGCCGCCGCCGCCGCCGTTACCGTAGAGCAGCGCCTGCGGCCCCATGATGACTTCGGCGCGCTCGATGTCGAAATTGTTGGTCTGCCCCGTGGCGGTTGAGCCGGTATTGGAGAACGTCGCCAGCGTCATGAACGCATCGCGCTGCATGCCCGGCGCCGTCAGGCCGCGCAGCTGGATATAGGAATTGGACGCACGATCACCGGGCTGGGCCGCCAGCGTGCTCGCGGGGCCATCGGACGAGGAGAAACCGGCGCCCGCCGTGAAGCTCGAGATCATCGCCTCGACCGAGTTCGCGTTGATGTCGCGCATGAGCGCCTCGTTATAAATATCCGCCGTGATCGGGAGCTTCGCGAGTTCGGTGTTGAACCGCGTGATTGAGTTGGAATTGAGCGCCCCGTAGCTGTCATCCTTGTCCGCCGACACCTCGAAGACGTTGAGCACCGTGGCCTCCTCCGCAGGCTTGGGCTTTTCCACCACGGGCGGCGTTGGAGCTGGTTGGGCCGACACGGCGCGGGCCAGCACCAGCAGCGCGATCAAACCCGCAGAGCGGCGGGACCAACGGGACGGAGCAAAGCTGACGACTAAATCGTTCGGGGTATTCATAACGGGGCGGGATTGGGGTGAGCCGGGGTGCTTGGGAACTACACGCGGCGACAATCACGAAGGTTGCGGCCTCAGCCGCTGGCAAGCCGATTTCATTATTATGAATTATTTTCGCCCAAGAGCCGGGTGCCCTGTCCATCAGTTCTGCAAAACCCGCTTGTCTTTGATTCATTATTATTAAATTTCGCCGCTCCTCTCGCATCCAACCCCGCCAAAACAACTGGCGTCCGTTTCCGATATCGCCCTCGCTTCCCCTCCATGTCCCCCCGTGGCCAGATTCTCCGCCTCCCGCCAAATCGCGTCTGGCGCACTTATCTCGGAGGCCGCGAACTCGACCGCCTCGCGGGTCCGTCAGCTAATCCGCCGGCCGACACCCATTTCCCCGAAGATTGGATCGCCTCCACCACTCGCGCAATCAACCCCACCGACGCCACACGTCACGTCTCCGTTCCGGACTCTCAGCTCTCAGCTCTCAACTCTCAGCTTCCTCTCCCCGAGGGCGTCTCACCCGTTCTTATCGGCGCCGACTCCACGCCGCACAACTTCGCCAATCTCCTCGCCGCCGATCCTGCGCACTATCTCGGCGCCGCCCACGTCGCCCGCTACGGCGCCATGCCGCAGCTCCTCGTTAAATTCCTCGATCCGTCGATTCGCCTCCACTTCCAGGTTCACCCCACCGCCGCCTTCGCACAGCGTTTCCTCAACGCGCCCTCAGGCAAAACCGAAGCCTACCACATCCTCGCCGTCCGCGACGACCTCCCGCATCCGCCCTACCTTTACCTCGGCTTCCAACGTCCGCCGACGCGCGCCCAACTCCGCCGCATGATTGAGGCGCAGGACATCGCCGCCCTCGAAGCCTGCTTCGACAAAATCCCCGTCAACGTCGGCGACACCTTCATCGTTCCCGGCGGCGTCCCCCACGCGCTCGGCCCCGGCCTCCTCCTCGCGGAGATCATGGAACCCAGCGACCTCGTCGTGCGCTTCGAATTCGAGCGTGGCGGCTACACGCTCCCCGAAAGCGCGCGCTTCATGGGTCGCGGGCTCGAGTTCTGCCTCGATGTCTTCGATTTCGACACGTGGTCGGCCGATCGCATTTTCACCGAAGCCCTCTGCCCGCCGCGCCGCTTGCGCGCTCTCGGCCCCGATTCGTATCAGGACAAACTCATCGGCCCCGAACGCACGCCGTGTTTCCGCATCCGCAAGAGCCACCTGCGCGGCCCGATCATGCGCCACGATAACGAATGCTTCATCGGCATTATCACCGCCGGCTCCGGCACGCTCACCGCCGGCGGCGAGACGCACCAACTCCGCGCCTTCGATAAATTTTTCGTCCCTGCCGCTCTCGGCCCCTGGCAACTTCAGCCCACCCCCACCCTCGATCTCCTCGAGTGCCTCCCGCCCGCCCCCTGATCCCCCCGCCCATTTCCGATGTCCACTCCGTCGCTGCTCGCCGTGCTCACACCTTTCGAGGCCGAGCATTTTTTTCCCGAGCCCCTGCTCACCGAACTTCGCACCCTCGTGCCCGATTTCCGCCAGCTCGACCCCACGGGCATGTGCCCCGCCGCGTTCGCCGAAACCCTCGCCACCGCCAACCCCGAGGTGCTCCTCGCCAGCTGGAAAACGCCCATCCTCCCCGCGACCATCTCACCCCGCCTCCGCTACGTCTGCTACCTTGCCGGCTCGATCAAAACCCTCGTTACGCGCGAACACCTCGAGCGCGGCCTGCTCCTCACCAACTGGGGCGGCTCCATCAGCCGCGTCGTCGCCGAGTGCGCGCTCCTCCACACGTTGACCTGTCTGCGCCGCGCCACCCACTGGACTTTCGCCATGCACCAACAGGGCGCGTGGAAAAACGGCCGCACCGAGGCCGCCTCCCTCTTCGAGCGCCGCGTCGGCATCCACGGCTTCGGCCCCGTCGCCCGCGAATTCGTCCGCCTCATCCGTCCGTTTAATTGCACCATCACGGTCTTCGCGCCCGACGTCGATTCCGCCTACGAGCGCGAATACGGCATCAAGCGCGCCGCTTCTCTCGAAGCGCTCTTCGCCGGCAGCGATGTCCTCGTCGAACTCGCCCCGCTCATCCCCGCGACCACCGGCCTCATCGACGAAAAGCTCCTCCGCCTCCTCCCGCCCGGCGCCACCTTCGTCAACGTCGGCCGCGGCGCCGTCGTCAACGAAGCGGCCCTCGTCACCATCGCCCGCGAGGGAAAAATCCAATTCGGTTTGGACGTCTTCGCCCACGAACCGCTCGCGCCCGATCACCCGCTCCGCGGCCTGCCCAACGTTTTCCTCACCCCTCACTTCGCCGGCCCCACCACCGACCGCTACCCCGACGCCACCGCGCAGGCCCTCCGCAACCTCCGCGCGTTCACCCGAGGTCTCCCCCTCGAAGCCATCATCACTCCGGAGGTTTACGACCGCTCCACCTGATGAGATTTCCGCCCCTCGATCCTGCGCGGTCGCTGTGCTCGGTAACTTGAGGTCCGATTTCCCAACCCACCTCCGCCCTCCCGACCCATTCTCATCTTCCCTTTCCGCCTCCCTCAACTTGTAACCTATTAGGTTATAAACTTATTCTCTCCATGCGTTTCACCCTTTCCGATTTTTTGCGCCTTGTGCGCCTTTTTGCGGCCATTCCTCTCTTGGTCTTTTCCGCCCGCGCCGCTGCTGACTCCGCCAGCGTCATCCCCGCCACCGCCCCGCGCACCAATGTCCTCGCCGGCCGCGCCGCCGCCTTCCGCGCCTACTGCCTCACCGGCGAAGGCGCGAAGGCCTACGCTCTCATCAAGCGCGACCTCGACAAGGACTACATGGCGATGCCGTTCCCCGCCGAGCCCATCACCTACGGCGACCCTTCGCCCTCGAAACGCGACTCCGCCAAGGCCGACAAATGGCGCGCCGTCCAAGACACCTGCGGCCGCATCTCCGGCGTCGCCGAGGCCGCGACGCTCTGCTGGCTCGTCACCGGCGAACAACGCTATTTCACCAAGGCCCGTGAGATGCTCCTCGGCGTCGCCACCTGGCACTTCGCCCCCGATTGGAAATCCGGCGATGTCGTCGGCGCCACCGACATCACCTACAACGACGAGGCCCACTTCCGCCTCTGGCGAAAACTCCCGCTCGTTTACGACCAGCTACGCGAAAAACTTTCTCCCGCCGACCGCGCCACCATCCTCGCGCATTTCAAAATCCGCGGTAACCGCTCCGCCGCGTGGATCGAAAAAGAGGGCAACATCTCACAGGTCTCGCGCAACTCCATCGAGTCCGACCTCTCCTCGCACCCCGTGCGTTTCATGCCGATGACCGGCCTCACCGCCCTCGCGCTCTGGGATGATCTCCCCGAAGCCCGCACGTGGTGGGCCTACGCGTATAAATTTTACCGCGACCAATTCAGCCCCTGGGGCGGCGACGACGGCGGTTGGGCCGAGGGCAGCGCCTACTGGCGCGGCACCTTCGAACACGCCGCCTTCCAAGACACGCTCCTCGCCCTCGGTGACTCCCTCGCCTACGCCTCGCCGTTTTGGAAAAACTCCCCGCTCTTCGCGATCTACAACGTCCAGCCCTACCTCCACACCACCTTCGGCGACTCCTCCAACGCCGGCCACTTCAACCTCGAGCCCGTCATCGCCGATTACTTCGAGCACCTCGCCCGCGTCCAAAAAGACGGCCGCCTCCTCACCTACGCCGCCCTCTGCACCGATAAACGCACGCGCCCCATCGACAAAGGCCTCGACGATCTCAGCCGCACCTATCCGACCTCCGCCGAATTTCTCGTGCGCAACTTCATCGCCGCCGCCTATCCGCTCCCCGCGCCCGCGCCGCTCACCTCGCTTCCCCAAAATCGCTACTTCCGCGATGTCGGTTGGGTATCCCTCCACAGCGCCCTCGGCCGTCCCGACGACGATATTCACGTCACCTTCAAGTCATCCCAATACGGTTCCTTCAGTCACAGCCACGCCGATCAAAATGCGTTCATCCTAAACGCCTACGGCGAAAGCCTCGCCATCGACTCCGCCTACCGCGAGTTCCACAACTCCCCGCACCACGCCCAGTGGACGCGCCAGACGATTTCCAAAAACGATCTCCTCATCGACGGCGTCGGCCAGAAAGCCCAGTCGAAGACGGCCACCGGCAAGATCATCCGCTTCCAGGAAACCGCCCGCACCACATGGACCACCGGCGACGCCACCGTCGCCTACCAGACCGGCCAGAAAGAAAAAGGCCGCGTCCAACGCGTCACTCGCGACCTCGTGTTCATCGACTCCCGCTACGTCGTCCTCCGCGACCGCGTCGAACTCGCGACCGCCGGAAAAATCTCCTGGCTCCTCCACGCCGAGCACAACCTCACCTGGGACGACGCCTCCGCCACTGCCCTCATCATCGGCCCTGCGAAAAAAGCTTCTCTCACTACACGCATCGTCGCCCCCGGCGTGTCGTGGCACGGCAGCGTCACCGATCAATTCCCCGTTCCCGTGGACCCGAAATACGTGAGCAACGAAATCGGCGCCAACTACGTCACCGGCAAATGGACGCCCCAGCAGCACCTCACCGCCGAGACCACGACCACCGCGAAAACCTTCACGATCTACTCCGTCCTCTGGCCCGAGCGCGGCACCACCCCCGCCCAGCTCGAAGCCACCGAAAAATCCGGCGCCCTCACGATCACCCGTCCCGACGGCAAGACCGACACCCTTACCCTCACCGACGATGCCCTTACTCTCCGCTAAAAATCCCCATCTCATCGCGCTCGTCGCGGTCGCCGGGCTCGTCTCTCTCGCGTCAGTCGCACCCGCCCGCGCCCAAGACCCGCGCGCCACGCCCGAGCGCCTGCAGGCGCTGCTCCGGCTCTACCCCGCCGCCGACGCCAACCACGATGGCGTGCTCACCGAAGAAAAGGCGCTCGCCTACGCCGCCAAAGCCCGCGCCCCGCGCTCCTCATCTGCTTCTCCCACCGCGATTGCCCCCGCGCCCACCCGCACCGACATCGCCTACGGACCCGCCCCGCGCAACGTCCTCGATTTCTGGTCCGCCCCCGGCGCCTCCCCCGAACATCCTGCGCCCCTCGTCATCTACATTCACGGCGGAGGCTTCATCGGCGGCGACAAATCCAAAGTCCGCGAAGACAAACTCGTCCAGCAATGCCTCGACGCCGGTGTGTCCTTCGCCGCGATCAACTACCGCTACCTCGCGCCCGACGCGCCCATCCAAGACGTCCTCCGCGACTGCGCCCGCGCCGTGCAATTCCTCCGATCCAAGTCCGCCGACTGGCATCTCGATAAGACCCGCGTCGCCTCCTACGGCGGCTCCGCCGGCGCCGGCACTTCCCTCTGGCTCGCGTTTCACGACGACCTCGCCGACCCGAAAAACGCCGACCCCGTCCTCCGCGAATCCACGCGCCTCATCTGCGCAGGCGCCTCTTCACCTCAAGCCACCTACGACTGGGTTCGTTGGACCGATCTGCTGGGCGCAGAAAACGTCAAGCAGTTCGGCCGCCGCTACGACACGCCGGTATTCTACGGACTAAACCCTGACGAGAGTTTCCAAAGCTCCGCCGCCAAAAAAATCCGCGCTGACTGCGACATGCTCGCGCTGATCTCCAAAGATGATCCGCCTGTTTTCATCAGCTCCTCACTCCCCGATCTCGCGCTCACCAACAGCAACCAGTTTCTCCATCACCCGAGGCACGTGCGGGCCCTCTACGACCGCGCCCGCGAGATCGGCATCTCCGTCACCGCCAGCAGCCCCGCCCTCGGCCTCAAGCCTCCCGCCGGTAGCCCAGCCACCCTGCGGGATTTTCTTTTCATCCAACTCGGCGGTAAAAAATCTCCGCCTGTCGCTACTACCAACGCTCCATGAACACCCTTCGTCTCGTTCCCCTCCTGCTCGCCGCCGCTGTCTTTGCCCCACTCACCGCGCAGGAAAAATCTCCCCCCGCCATCACCCTCCCTGTCGCCAAAATCGCCGCTACGCCCGAGGAAACTCCGAAAACTCTCCCCGGCACCGAGACCTTCGTCTATCGCGACGCCGATGGCCTCGTCATGCGCCTCTTCGTCCTGAAACCGAAAGGCTGGAAAGCCTCCGACCACCGTCCCGCGCTGATGTTCTTCTTCGGCGGCGGCTGGACCAAAGGCACCGCCGCCAACGCCATGGCGTGGGCGCGCAACGCCGCCGAACTCGGCATGATCGGTATCGCCCCCGACTACCGCACCAAGAACCGCCACGACACGTCACCGCTCGCCTCCGTCGCCGACGGCCGCGCCGCCCTCCGTTGGGTTCAGACGCACGCCGCCGAATTTGGCCTCGACCCCACGCGCATCGTCGTGGGCGGTAACTCCGCCGGCGGCCACGTCGCCCTCTGGACCGGCATCACGCACACGCCTCCCGGCTCTTCCGCGAAAGAAGATCCGCTCTACAAACCCGCCGCCTTCTTCCTCACCAGCGCCGTCAGCGACACCTCGCCGGAAACCGGCTACACGCCCAAGCGCTTCGGTGCCGACGCCACCGCGCTCTCCCCCGTGCATCAACTCGACGCGAAGATGCCCCCCGTCCTCGCCTTCCACGGCGACGCCGACAAAACCGTGCCCCTCGCCGAATCCCTCGCCCTGCGCGACAAACTCACCGCCACTGGCAATCTCTGCGAACTGCACATCGTCCCCGGAGGTAGCCACAACTACGGCGGCGAAATCCCAGAGTGGTGGGCCAAGACCAAACAGCTCTTCGCCGCCTTTCTCCGGCAGCAAGCCGTGTTGAGCCCCTGAGCTACGTCGTCCCCTTCGCGCTCTTCCGCTTCCCCGGTGCCACCCACCGCCCCGGGAAAAGCATAATACGCGGCAGATCCGGCACGCCCGTCTCGTTCGCATTCAACTGCGCCGCCACCAAGTCCACCGCCTGCGCCGCCACCTGGTCATAACACTGGTCGATTCCACCCACGCCCTTCGGCGTCTCCGCGCTCCAATACAGCGTCACTACCTGCATCCCGAGGTCACGACACACCCCGCGTAAACCCGGCGCAGCCAGCAGCGCCGCGTCGCTCACAATCAGCGCATCCGCCCTCGAAGCCCGCAACCACGCCGCCGACTCGCCCAGCCTCTCCGGACCCAGCACCCGCACTAATCCCCGCGCGCTCGCCGGCGTCGGATGATGCGTCAGAAACGCCGCCTCCCACGCCCGCTTCGCCCGCTCGTTCGTCTGCGGTTCGATCAACGCCGCCGGGCGGCGGCAGCCGAGTTTTTCCAACTCCCGCAACGCCAGCCGCATCGCGAGAAAATGATGGTGCCCCGCGTGGTGTAGCTCCGGCGTCCACGTGAGATTCCCGATCACCGCCGCCGAAAAATGCCGCCAATCCCACCCGAGCGTGATCACCGCCTCCGCCGTCGTCACGGGCGAGAGCACCACGCCGACGATTCCCCGCGCCCGGAGAATCTGCTCCAGCCGCTCATCCGTCATCCCCGCGCCATCCGTCCAAAACTCCTCCAGCGTGAACCCCATCTGACCCGCCCGCTCGCGGGCCCCTGCGAACACATTTCTAAGAAATGGATCGGTCCGCGCCTCCGCCCGGCTCGTGTGCACCCACACAAACGCGATCCGTTCCCGGTGCGCCCGCGCCTGCGCCCCGCGGATGTGCGCCATGAGGCTGGCGACCCGCGGATTCGGCCGGTAGCCGAGTTCGCGCGCGACCGCCGCCACCTTCTCCCGCGTCGCCACCGGAATTTTCGGATGATGCCGGAGGGCATATGAAACCGTCGCCAGCGAAAGTTTCGCCCTCTCGGCCACCTCCTTGAGCGTAACGACCCGTTCAAACATCGTCGGCATGGTGAACGATTTCACTGAACGGGGATTTGCACCGCAAACCCGAACTTCGCTAGATCACCACTCGTTAGTCAGTCCAAACCCCGGATCGGCGCCCACTACCGCGTCACTCCAAACCCCACCGCCATGACCATGACCCCCTCCCAGCGCCTCCTGCTTGCCGGCCTGATCGCGCCGCTCTCCCTGCTCGCCCAGACCGCACCCACGCCGCCGGCCGACCAACCCATCACGCTCTCCGCCTTCGAGGTCACCAGCGTGAAGGACTCCGGCTACCGCGTGCAAAACGCCGTCGCCACCACCGGCATCGCCCAGGCGCTCATCGATACCCCGCTCCCCATCACCGTCGTCACGGAAGAGTTCATGCGCGACGCCGGCCTCACCGGATTCATCGGCGCGGTCTCCTACATCAGCTCGATCTCCACCGATCCCCACGCGAGCAACGGCAACTACTCGCCCGGCGCCGGCGCCAGCCAGGGCAACCTCAACCGTTTCCGCGGCCAGCCCGTCAACGGCACGTTCCGCAACGGCCTCCGTCTCAGCCACGGCTTCGATACCGAAAACGTCGACCGCGTCGAAGTTGCCAAAGGGCCCCTCGCCGTCTTCGTCGGCGGTGCCACCCTCGGCGGCGAGGTCAACGTCGTCACCAAGCAGCCGCAATTTTCCCCGCGCCACGAAGTCGTGTTCTCCGTCGGCTCTCACGAAACTTTCGGCGGCTCCGTGGACCTCACGGGCCCGATCAATGCCCGCAAAACTTTCGCTTACCGCGTCATCGCCTCCTACGAGGATGCCAATACCTGGCGTGATTTCTCCGATTCGCGCACCCGCTTCGTGAGCCCGCAGATCCTCTGGCGGCCCAACGCGAAATTCAGCACCCGCTTCGATTTTTCAGACCGCGTCTCCACCGGAAATCTCGTTTCCCAAAATGTCAGCGACACCGGTAACTATCAGGCCGACTTCGACGCACCCCGCGCCCTCCTCCTCAACCTCGGGCGCACCACCGCCCTCGCCCGCCCCTACACCGTGGATGAATATCGCGGCCGCATCGGCCAAGCCTTCGGCAACTGGCGCCAGGATGTCTTCGACGCCACCGGCCGCTGGGCCACCCTCGGCGAAAATCTCGGCGTCATTAACGGCAACTTCCCCGGCGGCCGTTCCGGCAACTCCTACGGACCGCATGCCAATTTCATCGAACGCACCGATCTCCTCGAAAACGAGACCCTTTTCGCCGCCACCGACTGGCTCCAGATGCGCTTCATCGGCCGCAGCGTGAAATCCTACGTCGAGCACGACTATTTCTCCTTCAGCCAGCGCCTCATGCCCGCCGGCAGCTACAATCTCACCTCCGGCTACCAGGGCCGCCGTTTCCACGAGGACACCCGCGATGCCAAGCTCGAGGCCGTGCTCAAGCACAATATCTGGATCCTCGACGCCACCCTCCTCGCCGGTGGCCAATACGGCGACAACAAGAACTACAACGAGACCGCGATCTTCGATTACAGCGGCCTCGCCCCCGTCCCCGGCTCACCCAACGTCTTCGGCTCACCCGCGATCCTCACCGGCACCAACATCGCCAACTTCTTCGATCCGCGCGTGCACGCGTTCCCCGACAACCGCGCCTTCACCCGCTGGCCCAGCGAAGTAAACGCCCTCGGCACCTCCGCCTACACGCAGACCAAGACCAACGCCCGCGCCGGATACGCGGCGCTGAGCCTCGGCTTCTTCGACAAACGCGTCATCCTCACCGGTGGCTTCCGCCGCTCCTGGCTCCACTCCATCGCCTCCACGATGGACCGCAATTTCACCGCGCTCACCGGCACGTCCAACGGCAACCCCAGCACCGACAACCATACCGTCGGCGCCATCGTCCGCATCGTCCCCGGCCTCAATGCCTACGCCAGTCGCAACCAGGGCGAAACCGTCCGCACGGGTTCGCTCGTCGGCCGCGTCACGTTCGGCGTCCCGTTGCCACCCCTCGATATCGTCTCGCCCGCCGAACAAGCCGCCAACCCCGTGCCCAACGCCATCGGCCGCGGCCGGGAAGCCGGCCTCAAGTTCGACCTCTTCAACCGCAAGCTCACCGGGAGCGTCGGCTGGTTCCAGCTCACGAACGGCAACTTCATCGTCACAGACAACGAGCGCAACGCCGCCGACCCGCGCAACGTCGGCACCGAGGTGGACACCAATCCCGCCACGAGCAATCCCGGTCGCCGTCTCCAGGTCAACTGGAGCCGCCCCATCGAGGGCAACACCACCGAAGGCGTGGAGACCGACCTCGTGTGGACCCCTCTTCCCTACTACTCCGTCGTTTTCGCCGCGAGCCACCTCTACGTGAACAAACTGACCGTCACGCGCCCCGCCACGCTCGATCCCGCCACGCAGCGCACCTACCTCATCCTCAACGGCCGCAAACTCGACAACAGCCCCAACGACATCGTGCGCGTCTTCCAGCACTACCGCTTCACGCGCGGCTCCCTCCGCGGTGCCAGCGTCGGCCTCGGCGTGCGTTATCAATCCGGCCAGGCTCCCTCCAATAGCGACGCCAACTGGGGCCTGCAATTCCCCGGTTACACTGTGGCCGATCTGCAGCTCGGCTACACCACGAAGCTCCGCACGCGTCCGGTGAGCTTCCAACTCGGCGTCACCAATCTGCTCGAGCGAGACTATATCACGGGCAACCGCGTCTTCGGCGCCCCCCGCGAATTCACGTTCACCACCCGCCTGCAGTTTTAAGGTCAAAGTAGGGCGGGTCTCAGACCCCCCCCTTTTAACTGCTCAGACGCGGGTGACACCGCCACCTCCACGGATCACGCCATGAATTCCTTCCTCCCCCGCGGCCCGCTTGCCTCCGGCTACTATCGGTCTATCGCCGCCACACTCTGCCTCCTCCTCTCATCGTCCCTTTCCGCCCAGTCCTCTCCCCAAACCGCCGCGCCGCTCGCCGAAATCACGCTCGCCGATTCCGCCGCTCGCCTCGTCTGGAAAAAATCCCCCGCCGGCTGGCACCTTCACGAAGTCTCCGCCCTCTCCTCTCCGTCCTCCCCCGCCCTCCCGCTCGGCACGCCGAGCGGCCGCTACACGCTACTCTACTCTGCCGCCGCGCCCGCCACCGCGCCCGTCAAAATCGACTACACGCTCTCCCACTTCGATCCCGAAGCCGAGCCGCGCGACCGACACGCCGGGAACCGTTGGCGCGAATCCATCGCGCCCGTCGCCCTGAATCTTGCCGGCGAAGCCCTCACGTTCCTCCCGCAAACCGCCGTCCGTTCCGCCGACGGCACCGTGGAGTTCCGCCACACCGACGACACCGCGGAGGTCGTCGCGCGTTGGTCGCTCGACCCCGCGTTTCCCGGCGACACCCGCGTCGCCCTGACCGTTACCGCGAAAAAATCCGGCTGGTTCTCCCTCGCCACGCCCACCCTCGCCACCGTCGCGCGCGACCAACTCGCCTGGGCCACCGTGCCCGGCTATTTTCAAGGCAACACCTTCGAGTCCGACCTCGTCCTCTCCTACGCCTACGGCCACGGTCTCCCGGATCGCCCCGTTGTTCTGCGCGAGCGCACTGCCTCCACTCTCGCCTCGCTCGTCAGCGCAAAAAGCGGCGCCACGCTCGCCGTCATCGCGGAGCCCGGCACCGGCGCCGATCCCTGGCCCGTTGATCGCCAGGTGCGCAACCCGTGGAAACTCGGCCTCTCCCACCTCAATCGCCAGGGTGAGATCAGCCCCACCCTCTATCATCCCGTCCTCGGTCAGGAGGGCTCGCAACTCGCCGCCGGCGAGAGCCGCACGTTTAATTTCCGCTACACCCTGCGCGCCGCCGACTGGTTCGCCGTGCTGCGCCACGCGATCGACGACGTCTATCGTTTCCGCGAACAACTCGCGCTGCGCGAGCCGCGCCAATCGCTCAGCGAACGCGTCCGCGCCCAACACCGCTACGTCACCGACGACGCCACCTCGCTCTGGCGCACCGAGGAGTTCAACGGTCGCGTGATCGGCGCGCAGGCCTACTACGGCGCCGTCATTGGCTCCGACCGCGACGCCATGAAGAACTCCGACTACGGCGCCATGTGGATGCTCGCGAAAATCACCGGCGACCCGAAGCTCACCCGCGACCGCCTGCCATTCGCCCGCGCCTTCAAGCTCGCGCAACAGCAGGACGAGCCCGGCTTTTTCCAAGGCTCCGCCGTCGGCCAATATTATCTCTCCAAAAGTAAACGCTTCACCGAGGAGTGGGGCGATTACGTCGAGCCGCAGGCCCTCACATTCTACAGTATGCTCGACCTCGGAAACATCCTGCTGTTCTCCCCGCAGGACGAGGAGCTGCGTGCCCGCCTCCGCCTCGGCGCCGAGCGGCTCCTCCAATGGCAGCGCCCCGACGGTAGCTGGCTCGTTGGCTACGTCCGCAAAAACGAAAAGCCCACCTACACCGACCTCGGCGATTACCGCGCCACGTTCTACGGCCTGCTCGTCGCATATCGGATTCTTGGCGACGAAAAATACCTCGCCGCCGCCCGCCGCGGCGCCGACTGGCTGGTCACCCACTCCGTCGCGACCGGCCGTTACCTCGGCGTGTGCGGCGACGCCCGTTTCGTGCCGGATTTCGCCACCGCCCAAGTCGCGCAAGCGCTCCTTGATCTTCACGCGATCACCGGCGAAGTCCGCTACCGCGACGCCGGCATCGCCGCCGCCCGCGTTTACGTCGCCTCGATCTACACGCATCCCATCGCCGGCACGCAGGAGAAAACGGTCAACGGCGTAAAACGCGCCGACTGGGAAATTTCCCAATCCGGCCTCAGCTTCGAGCACGGTGGCCTCACCGGCTCCGCCACGAATCACGGCCCCATTCTCCTCGCCAGCCACGCCGGACTTTTCGTGCGCGTGCATCAGCTCACGGGCGAATCGCTCTTCCTCGATCTCGCGCGCGCCGGCGCCGTGGGCCGCGATGCCTTCGTCGATCAGTCGACCAAGGTGGCCTCTTACTATTGGGACAAAATGAATGCCGGCTCCGGACCTTACCCGCATCACGCGTGGTGGCAGATCGGCTGGATCACCGACTATCTGCTATCCGAGGCGGCGCTCCGCTCCCGCGATGCCATCACATTTCCCCGCGGCTTTTTCACGCCGAAAGTCGGCCCGCACGCCAGCTACGGCTTCGCCCCGGGGAAAATTTTCGGCGAGCCCGCCACTCTCGCTTGGGGCGACGCCCCCACCGGCAGCCCCGCCGTCGATTGTCTCGTCGCCCGTGCCGTCGGCCGCGACCGTGTTTATCTCATTCTCCTCAACGAGCGCGGCACCGCCAGCACCGCCACGCTCACGCCCGCCGCCGCCGCCCTCACCGGCGGCCGCGCCACCGCCTGGACCGCCGCACACTGGCTTTCCACCACCGGAGCGACTCCCGCCGCGGCCTCCACCGGCCACGGGCCCGTCACTCTGCCGCCCTACGGCTTCGCCGTGCTCGCCCTCGATTTTCAGGCCCCGCCCGTCGGCGCCCGCTAACACTCCGCGCTTCGTTCATGTCCACCGCTCCCGCCGTCTCTCGCGCGCTTACGCCGCATTTCCTTACCGCCGATTTCGTCGTTATTGGCGGCGGCTTGGCTGGCGTCTGCGCCGCTCTCGCCGCCGCGCGCAACGGCGCCAAGGTCGTCCTCGTCCAAGATCGCTCCGTCCTTGGCGGCAACGCCTCCAGCGAGGTCAAGATGCACGTCGTCGGCGCCGATTGCCACGGCACGCGCTCGGGAGCGCGCGAGTCCGGCATCATCGAGGAGCTCAAACTCGAAGACGCCGCCCGCAATCCCCACCGCTCTTACTCGCAGTGGGATTTGCTCCTCTACGAAAAGATCATCCTCGAGCCCAACATCACGCTGCTCCTCGACACCGATTGCACCGCCTGCGAACTCGATCTCTCCTTCGGCCAGCGCCGCATCACCGCCGTCAAGGCCGTGCGTCAGTCCACCGAAGACACCTTCACGATCACCGCCCCGTTCTTTGCCGACTGCTCCGGTGACGGTCGCCTCGCCGTCGAAGCCGGCGCCGATTTCACCGTCGGCCGCGAGGCCCGGACCGATCACGGCGAGAGTCTCGCTCGTGACACCGCCGACAAGCACACGCTCGGCAGCTCCATTCTCTTTACCGCGCGTGAGCACGCCACGCCGCAGCCGTTCATCGCGCCGTCGTGGGTGCGCACCTTTCAAAAACACGAGTTCACCCACCGCCCCATAAAAAGCTACGAATACGGTTACTGGTGGAGCGAGTGGGGCGGGCAACTCGACACCCTCAAAGACAACGCTGCCATCCGCCACGAGTTGCTCCGCATCGCGCTCGGCATCTGGAACTACATCAAGAATTCCGGCGAACACCCCGACTCCGCCCACTGGGCACTCGACTGGGTCGGCGCGATTCCCGGCAAGCGCGAGACCCGCCGCTTCCTCGGCCCGCATGTCCTCACCCAAATGGACGTCCAATCGGGGCGCCTCTTCCCCGACGCCGTCGCCTACGGCGGCTGGTGGCTCGACCTGCACCCGCCGAGCGGCGTCGATGCGCCCGACGAGGAGCCCTGCGTTCAGCATCACTTCCCCCATCTCTACACGATCCCGCTCCGCTGCCTGCACTCGCGCAACGTCGCGAATCTCTTCCTCGCCGGCCGCAACATCAGCGCGACCCACGTCGCCTTCGCGAGCACGCGCGTCATGGGCACCTGCGCCGTGATGGGCCAGGCCATCGGCACCGCCGCCGCGCTCGCCCGCGCCCACCCCGGTCGCGGCATCGCGGAAAATTTCAACTCCGCCGAGATCGCACGGCTCCAACAACGCCTCCTCCGCGACGACGCTTTCATTCCCGGCCTCCGGCTCACGCCCGACCGCGCCGTCCCCGTCGTCACCGCTTCTGGCTTCGTCCCTGGTTCCGAACCTGCCCACATCCTCGACGGTCACTCCCGCGAACTCCCCTCCACCCTCGGCCCATGGGCCGACGGCGCGACCCACCGCTGGGAATCGCCGGCTCTCCCCGCGTGGGTGGAGCTTGCGTGGTCTGAGCCGCAGGCGATCACGGAGATTCACCTCACCTTCGATTCCGGTTTCCAACGCGAGCTCATCCTCAGCGCGAGCGATGCCGTCACCGCCAAAACCCTGCGCGGCGCGCAGCCCGAACTCGTGCGCGACTACGAGGTGCTCCTCGACGGCCGCGTCGTTCTCTCGATCACAGGCAACCATCTCCGCAAACGCGTCCATTATCTGGCCACCCCGGTTGCCGCGCACCGCCTACGCCTCATCGTCAAGACCACCCACGGCGCGTCCACCGCCCGAGTCTTCGAAATCCGTGCTGGCTGAGCCTCGCCACCCGTCGAAATACTGGCCGCTGCCGATGAAAAAAATCCCTCATCTCCGCTGGTGGATCATCGGCATGATCTTCCTCGCCTCGGTGTTGAACTACATCGACCGGCAGGCGCTCTCCATCCTCGCGCCCACCGTCCAGAAAGAGCTCGGCCTCACCAACCAGGACTATGCCTTCGTCGTAAATCTCTTCCTGGTCGCCTACACGATCTCCTACATCGTCTCTGGCCGCATCGTGGACAAACTCGGAGTGCGCGTGAGCCTCGCGCTCTTCATCGGCTGGTGGTCCGTCGCCAACATGCTCACCGCCTTCGCCCGCTCGCTCGGCTCGCTCGGCGCGTTTCGCTTCGTGCTCGGCCTCGGCGAGGCCGGCAACTGGACCGCCGCACCGAAAGCCGTCTCCGAGTGGTTCCCCGCCCGCGAGCGCGGCCTCGCCATCGGCGTCTATACGCTCGGCGCCACCATCGGCGCCACGCTCGCGCCCGTGCTCATCCTCGCGCTCGCGTCGTGGCACAGTTGGCAGGCCGCCTTCGTCGTCACCGGCGCCGCCGGCCTCCTCTGGCTCATCCCCTGGCTCTGGCTCTACCGCCGCCCCGCCGAGCACCCGCGCATCACCGCCGAAGAACTCGCTTACATCGCCAGTGACTCCGCTGCCGAAAAAACCGCGGATACCGCCGACTGGGGCGGCTGGCGCGCGCTCCTCGTGCGCCGCGAACTCTGGCTCCTCGTCGTTGGGCGGATGCTCACCGATCCCGTCTGGTATTTTTTCCAGTTCTGGTTCGCCAAATACCTCTACGAGGGCCGCGGCCTCGACCAAAAATCGCTCTCCGTCACGTGGGTTGTCTTCCTCGCCGCCGACATCGGCGCGCTCAGCGGCGGCTGGTTTTCCGGCCTGCTCATCAAGCGCCACTTCGCTCCCGCTGCGAGCCGCCTCCGCGTCATGCTCGTCTGCGCCGTTCTCGTGCCGCTCGCCGCGCTCATCCCGCTTTCCGGTTCCCTCTGGCTCGTGCTCGCCCTCGGCATGATCGCCGTGCTCGCCCACATGGCGTGGCTCATCAACCTCAGCGCCCTCGTCACCGACCTCGTGCCACGCCGCTCGCTCGCCACCGTTTTCGGCCTCGTCGCCGCGGGCAGCACCGTCGGCGGCATCGTCATGAACCAGGCCGTGGGCCAGCTCGTCTCGGGTCATTCCTACAACCTCGCATTCTATCTTATGGTCGCGGTGCATCCGCTCGCGTGGGCGGTTCTCTGGTTTGGCCGCGTCTTGCGGCCGACCGCGCCTGGCTCAAAGTAGGGCGGACTTCAGTCCGCCTCCGTCGCCTCCCAGCACGGGGAAGGCGGACTAAAGTCCGCCCTACTTTGCCGCCTTCCGCGGGCTCGCGCGCCATCCGCCCGCTCAACGCCCGCCAGCCTGCGCCACCGGTTGGGGCAAAGGCAGTCGGTTCGATTTCATCAACGAACGAATCTGCTCCTGATCCAGCGCTGCGTTGAAAATAAAAACTTCATCGACCCCGCCGCGGAAAAATTGCCCGAACGGATCCGAACTTCGAGCGTGGCGATAGCCGAGATTGCGGCCGAGCCACATGTTATGCGCGTCGGGACCGCTGATCTGCGTGCGGATCTCGCGCACCGCCTTGCGCGCCGCCGGCTCCAGTTCTCCATCGACGTAGAGCAAGATGTGCGTGGCCGAATCCGGCCGATGCCCCCCATACATGACCACCGCGCAATGGTGCCAGCGGTCGTCGCGCAGGTCCGTCGTGCCGACGACCCAACCCTCCATCACCCCGAGCCGCAGACGGCCCACGGGGCCTTCCTTCGCCTGCGGATTGACGGAGATCTGCCAGGCCAACCCCGGTTTGTGCGTGCCCCAATTGATGATGCCGTAGCCCTCGGCGATCGACGAATCCCGCGGCACCTTGACCCAAAACGCCACGGTGCGCGGCTCGCCTCCAGGGATGCCGGGGAACTCGCATTCGACAAAATCTTCCTTGCCGTCGAACGAGAGCCCCGCGCCGAACTGCCCGGAAATCCACTGCGGCCCGGCTCCACCCGCCGGCTCTGTGCGGGCCATCGCCCGCGCGCCCGCCGCGCCGAGGCCTTCGCCGCGATTGACCGAGACATCACCCCGCCCCTCGTCGAACGACCAATGCAAAAAGCCAATCTTACCGACCGACTCCGGGGGCAGATCGGTAATGAAGCCGACGGCGTCCGCGGCAAACTGCTCCACGTGCTGCGGCGTGAGCCGCGCCGCCTGGTTCACGGAAAGTTGCACCGCCTGCGGCTGGCTGGACGGCAACGCCTCGACCTTACCCTCCAGCACATGCACCTCCGTGTCACCGGAAGACGTGACGCTCACGCCAAACTCGGTCCCCTGATCGACCAGCCGCCCGCGCGGGCTGTCGAGGATGAAGCCCTTCGTGCCCTTGGGGAGTCGCGTCACGGCGCGACCTTGGTGGAGAAACGCATGTTGCGGCCCGAGCACCTCGAAGTCGGCCGGTCCCTCGATGATCACGGTCGCACCGCGCGCAAACTTCAGCTCCACGAGTCCGCCCGTGAGCTGCAGCCGCCGGCTTGCAAGCGGGTCGCCGACTTTGGGTGAAATCTGGCGCGCATCCCACGTCGCCGATTCCATGCGGACGATGTGCGCCTCGGACGCACCGGGTCGAAACGCCCACCACACGGTGGCACTCAACACCACCGCGGCGGCCGCCGCCCACGCCCAGTGCCCAGCTCGCCACCACCGCCGACTGCGCGGGGCGGACGCCGCCGCGAATTCCTCCGCAGAATCCTCAATGCGCGCCCGCACCTCGCGCACAAACGCGCCGTCCTCGGGATAAAGATGTCCGTGGGCGAGCAACCGCTCTACGACCGTCAGCCGTCCCAGTTTCGCCAGCAACTCCGGGTCACGCCGGCAGGCCGCGAGCAGCCGCGCCGCTTCGTCGGGCGTGAGTTCGCCTGCGCCGGCTTTGGCCAGGAGCTGCGCTTGTTCGTCGGGCGTCATATCGGGACTTCGCTCTTCTCTAGCTTACGTCCAATGCAGCCGGCGAGCACTTCGCGAATCCGGTGGAGTTGCATCGTCAGGGCCGAGTAGCCGCGCTGGAGCTGGTCCGCGAGTTCGCGCACCGATTCCTCATCGCCGTAGCGCCGGTGCAGGAGATCGCGCGCCGGGCCGTCCATCTGCTCCAGGCAATCGCGCAGCGCCGCGTGCAGTTGTGGCTCGTGGGCGGGGCTGCACTCGGTGGTGATCTGTTGGTCGAGCAAAATGGCCAGCTCGGTGCTGCCGCCGATCGGTTGCGCCCGGAATTTCCGCCAATGGTTGCGCAGGAGATTGAGCGCGATGCTGCGCAGCCACGGTGCCAGCGGGCGCTTCGCGTCGAATTCATCGAGCTTCCGAAACGCCGTCACGAAAACGTCCTGGGCCAGATCCTCGGCCTCGTGCGAGTCGTGCATCCGCGCGACGAGACAGGCGCGCACGCCCCGGTGATGGCGCTCGACCAACGCGGCAAACGCATCGGCGTCACCCTTCTGGGCCGCCCGCACCCACTGTTTTTCTTCCGCGTCCGCGTTCATGCTTCACAGGGAAGTTGTCCCCAGCCCGGCCCGAGAACACACGATTCCGAAAAAAGTTTTAAGAACCGGTGTTATCTGCGGCCTCTCACGACAACTCATCTGTGACCCCCGTTATGCGCCGCCGTGACCTCTGCGGCGCATTCACCCCACCAACAACCCCCTGACTATGTCTCCTGCCTCGCGCACGTTCCTGCCCGCCCTGCTCCTGCCCGCCCTCCTCGCCACCGCCCTCCCGCCGCCGCTCCGCGCCCAAACTATCGCCCCGGCGGCCGCCCCCGCCGCTCCCGCCAAGCCAGCCAAAGAGGAAACCGTCGCCCTCAGTGTCTTCCAAGTCACCGCCGACGCCGCCGACACCTACGACGCCACCAACACCAACTCCGTCACCGGCACCAACGTCGCCCTCAACAAGACTCCACTCGACGCCAAAGTTTTCAACCGCCAGCTCATGGACGACCTCGGCGTCGTCGATATGACCGAGATGCTCTGGAAACTCGGCGGCCTCGGCCCCGCCGTCATCAACGCCGGCGAAGACATCCGCGGCACCCTCGACGGCGACCGCCAGGACCCCAAGAGCATGACCATGCGCGGCCTTCAGATTAACAACCCCCGCCGCGACGGCTTCCTCCGTTCCGATACCACGCTGCTCGATTCCTTCGACATCGAGCGCGTCGAGGCTATCGGCGGTTCCAACTCTCTTCTCTTCGGCTCCGGCGACGCCGGTGGCGTCATCACTAGCACTTCCAAACGCGCCTACCTCAACCGCCGCCCCACCGTCGCCCTCCGGGCCTCGGGCGACTCCGAGGGTTCGCGCCGTTACACCATCGACACCCAAGCCGGCGCGAAATACTTCGCCCTCCGCTTCAACGCCGTCCGCGACGACACCCGCTACTTCCGCCCCGGCCTCCGGCGTCACGCCGACGGCTACCACCTCGCCGCCACCTTCCAGCCGTGGAAGCGCCTCGAGATTCGCGGCGAGTATCGCACCTACCACCGCGACACCGTCTTCGCCCAGTCCGCGACGATCACCGCCCCCGCCTCCTTCGTCCTCCCTTCCCGCGACCTCTTCGGCTACCCGATCCCCAACACCACCACGACCACCCCCGCGATGAGCGGTAAAAGCCTCCGCTACCTCATCGCCTTCCCCGAAGCCGCCCCTCTCCTCGGCGGCCTCTTCGATCTCACCAACCTCGACTCCGTCACCGGCCCGCTCAATCGCGACACCTACGCCAACACTCTCAAGTCCATCGTCGTCGAGGCCACGCTCGCCGAGGGCCTCGCCGTCCAGTTC
>JANXLP010000650.1 GCA_025355125.1 Opitutaceae bacterium
CACAGCGAATCGCAGTATGGCACGCGCAGCCGGTTGCGCATGGCCGGCGAAGACGTCGCGCGATTGGAACGGCAGGTAGCGGCGATGGAGCAGGACAAGGCCACGTGCGTGGATACGCAGGGCGACAAGTTTAGGATGGTCGTCGGCCAGAAAACCTACACCGAGCGCGCGGAGGCCGGCGCGGCGCTGGTGTATCTGGCGGCCGAACATCGCGACGATCATCTCGCGGGGCGCGCCGGAACCATCGTGTTGGGCGAGCTGGCCGGCTTCAAACTCGAATATCGTTCGACGTGGCCCGACAAGGTGACGCTCCGTGGGGCGGCCGAGCATGTCGCCAATATCTCGCCGTCACCGATCGGGTCCATCAGTTCGCTGGAACATGCGGCGCGTTCCATCGAAGAGCAGGTGATGCGGTTCCGCGATGAACTCGCGCGGTGTCGGACGAACCTCGTGGAGTTGACCGCGCTCACGGGGAAAATCTTCGAGCACGAGGAACGCTACCGTGAACTCCTCAAGCGGCAGGGTGAACTCGTTGATCTCCTCGACATCACCAAGAATCAGGCGGCAGCGCAGCAGGCCACCGAATCGACGGGCGACTTGGAAACTGTCCCGGTGGAGGCATCCGAGATGGGTATCTCGACCGACGTCGAACCGTCAGAGGGATCGCCCACACCGGCCGTAGCCGTGGCGTCCATTGAACCAAGACCGATCACTCGTCGGTTCAAAGCCCGAACGCCGGCCAAAGGGCAAACGACCAAATTGACCTCACCTACGGTGCGACTCGTGCCCCAAGAACCCGCCCGAATGAAAATCGCCGTATGAGGCAGAACCAACAAATTGCCGTCGTTCTCACGGAAGCGGAGCGTCTCCGACGCGTCGCCGAACTGTTGTGCAAGGCCATCGTGCTTGCGGAGGCAAAACGAGTCGTTGAACCGGTGCGTGTCGCGGAAGGTGACGACAATCCGGGGCATCATTCAGCGCGGCCCTATGACACCGGGTCGGAGGAGATTCGGATACTGGACTACCTTGAGTTAGGGGGCAGAGGATCGCCCGTTTCGATCAGGGAAGCACTTGGATTGTCGAGGTCGGCAACCTACCGCGCGTTGCACCGGCTTACCGTCGCCGGTCACGTTGTCCCCAGTGGGCAAACCAGAATGCTCGCCTATCAGTTGAACAAGGCGGAGCCGTCTCCGCAAAACATCGGCCTGAACTAATTTCATGCCGCCCAGACGGTCACCAGTCGATGAGTCTGTCCAACCGCGCGTGCCGGTCGTGATCTACGCACGCGTTTCGACGGACAACCAAGTCGGGGGACGATTCGATTCCTGCGAGAGTCAGACGGCGGTCTGTCGCGAACACGTCCGTCAGCACGCGGCGGAAGGTTGGTATGAGGTAGCGTCGTTCACGGACGCGGCGTATTCGGGCGGGTCGATGAATCGACCGGGCATCCAGGCGATCAAGCGCATGATCGAAGCCGTGGAGGTCAAGGTCGTCGTCATTTTCAAACTCTAACGGATGTCGCGCAACATGGACGAGTGGGGGCCGTTCCGCGCTTTTCTTGAAAAGCACGGGTGTCGGCTGGAAAGCGCCACCGAAGATATTTCCGAGAGCGAACCCGAGGGACGGTTGAAGAATAACATCCTGATCAGCGTGTCCGATTTCGAACGGCGGAATACGGCGAAAAAAACCCGGATCAAAATGCGGCAGCAGGCGATGCGTGGATACTGGAACGGCGGCATGGTGCCTTACGGCTACGCCTACGACAAGAACACCCAAGCGTTGCAGCTACATCCCCGAGACGCACCCGTCGTCCGCAAGATTTTTGAGCAGGCGGCGCAACTCGTCTCACTCACCGATATTGCAAACGCACTTAACGCCGAGGGCCTGCGCACCAAGGAACGCGTCATGCAGCGACGTGACGGAACCAGCGAGACCTGGGGCGGCCGAATTTTTCGCTCCGATGGCTTGCGGCTCATCATTCGCAATCCTCTCTATCGCGGGTCGGTGAAATTTGAGGGGCAAGAGTATGCCGCCAAGCACGAGGCCTTGGTGTCGTCGGAGATTTGGGACCGGGCGAACGCGGCCACCGCCGACACAAAACTGCGGCCGGTCCACCTGTTTCAAGAACGCGACGCGCAGAATCACCTGCTCAAGGGGCTCGCGTGGTGCGGCTCGTGCGGGCGCGCACTCGTGCCGAATGACAGCGGAAAAAAGAGCGTCCGCGGCGTGAAATATCGCTACTACACGTGCAGCCTCGTCATGCGCGAATCCGCAAGCCGACCGTGCGCGGTCGGGCGGCTGTCGGCCGATGCACTTGAACGGGTGGTCATCGCCTTGGTGGGTGAAGCCAGTAAGCACCCGACGATGATCGCTGAAATGGTTGAGACCTCACGGCGGATGCGTGTCGGAGATCGCGAGTCTCTGCGTCTGGAGGTGGATCGCATCAAGGAAGCGCTGGCGTTGACGGATAAGAAGCTGCGCAATTGCGCTGACGCGGTCGCCAACGACGGCGCGGACGCGTTACGCGAAGCATTGATCCGTCGCGCTGCTGATCTGCGGGACGAGCGGCAGCGATTGCTTGTGGAGCAAGAGCGGGCGAGGCAGGCGCTGGTCGCATCCGAGGCGGGCGCTCTGGAGGAGCGACGCATTCGAGATAACTTGGAACGACTCGGGCAGGTGCTGCCAAATTTGCCACCGGCGGAGCGAAAGGAACTCATCCGGCTTTTCGTCGAGCGCGTCGACGTGCGTGGCGCTAAACCAAGCACACGGCGCAAACCACAGGAGGAGCTAGCGACAACAACGGCCGCGGCCGCGCGAGTCATGGAAATCAACATCAAGCTCCATCTGGCGGAATTAGTGCGCGGGATGGAGGAACGGACAGCGGCTCAGTCGGAATCTGCCGCGAGTCGCCGCGCGATCTCGATTCGCGGGTTGGACCTGGGTGCACGGGTAGATTTCACCAACGCACAGCGCGGCGAGATTACCATCGTCGCACCGGTTAGGCAGACACTGCGGTTGGAGGCCCGGGTGCGAACTGTTCCTATCCCGAAGGCAGAAGTGGAACACCCGATTGTTCGCGCCCGAAAATGGAAGCAATGGTTGGACAGTGGCGAGGTAGCCAACCGGTTGTCCCTGGCGAAACGTGTAGGCGCCGATCCGGCGATGGTCACACGCATACTCAAATTGGCGGAGCTTGCGCCAGAGATTCAGGATTATCTAACCGGTCTAAGGACGCCGGGCGCACTTTGGCATTTCAATATCAAGGCCCTCGG
>JANXLP010000720.1 GCA_025355125.1 Opitutaceae bacterium
AAAGCCGAGTGCCTCGACGGCAACGCCGTCCTCCCCGGCCGCATCGCCGAAGCCTGCACCGCCGCCGGCATCCCGTGGGGCCACGTCTCCTCCGGCTGTATCTTCACCGGCTCCCGCGCCGATGGCACCGGCTTCACCGAGGAAGACGAGCCCAACTTCACCTTCCGCCAAAACAACTGCTCATTCTACAGCGGCACCAAAGCCCTCGGCGAAGAAGTCCTCGCCGACACTCCCAACGTCTACATCTGGCGTCTGCGTATCCCCTTCGACCACCGCGAAAGCCCGCGCAATTACCTCACCAAACTCATGCGCTACCAGCGCCTGCTCGCGGCCACCAATTCGATTTCCCAACTTCAGGAATTCGTCGCCGCCACTTTCGCCTGCTGGGAAAAACGCGTCCCCTTCGGCAAATACAACGTCACGAACCCCGGTGAAGTCACCACGCACCAAGTCGTCGATCACATCCTGAAAAGCGGCGTCCTCAAAAAGGATTACGTCTTCTTCAAAGACGAATCCGAGTTCATGCATGTCGCCGCCAAGACCCCGCGCTCCAACTGCACCATGACCTCCGCCAAGCTCGCCTCCGTCGGCATCAAAATGACCGAGGTCAACGAAGCCCTCGAGCGCGACCTTAAGCGCTGGCAGCGGGTTCAGCCATAAGAGGTGTAAGCCGATAAGAAGTGTAAGCGCATGAGTGTAGAATTCGAGAGCTGGCGGGACTTGATCGTCTGGCAGAAAGCGCACGCCGCCACCTTAGCGGTTTACCAACTCACAAAGTCTTTTCCAGCCGACGAACGTTTTCGCCTCACCGACCAACTCTGCCGCGCCGCCGCCTCCGTCCCGACCAATATCGCCGAGGGCAAAGGTCGTAACTCCGCCGCAGAATTCCGCCAATTTCTCATCATCGCTCGCGGCTCGACCGAAGAAATCCGCTACCTCTTACTGCTCGCGAAAGACCTCGGATTTCTCCCCGCCTCCGAGCACGACCAACTCGAATCGCTCTACACCGAAGTCTCGAAGATGCTCAACGCCCTCCTTCGGACTCTGCGCTCATAACCGCGCTCCGAACCTTACACCTCTTACTCTTCTTACACCTCTTATGAACTTATTAGTAACCGGCGGCGCCGGCTTTATCGGCTCCAACTTCATTCGTCAGCGCCTCCTCGAAAAAGGCTCGCCACTCACGAAGCTCGTTAATCTCGACGTCCTCACCTACGCCGGCAATCCCGCCAACCTCGCCGACCTCGCGTCTGACCCGCGCTACGTTTTCGCGCACGGCGACATCGGCGACACCGACCTGGTAACAAAACTCCTCGCCGAACATCAGATCGATGCCGTCGCCAATTTCGCCGCCGAGTCCCATGTTGACCGCTCGATCGATTCCCCCGAGCCGTTCTTCCAAACCAACGTCGTCGGCACGCTCCGCCTCCTCGACTGCGTCAAAGCCTACTGGGCCAAACTCGCCGAACCCAAGAAAAGCGCCTTCCGCTTCCTGCACGTTTCGACCGACGAAGTTTACGGCACCCTTGCCGCCAATGACGCACCTTGGAACGAGGAATGCCCCTACGAGCCCAACTCGCCCTACGCCGCCTCCAAAGCCGCCAGCGATCACGTCGTCCGCTCTTTCCAGCACACTTACCATCTGCCCACCGTCACCACCAACTGCTCCAACAACTACGGTCCCTATCACTTCCCTGAGAAACTCATTCCGTTGATGATTCTCAACGCCCTCGAGGGCAAACCGCTCCCCGTTTACGGCGACGGCCAGCAGATCCGCGACTGGCTCTACGTCGAGGATCATGCCTCCGCCATCTGGCTCGCGCTCACCAAGGGCCGCGTCGGCGAGACCTACAACGTTGGCGGCCTCAACGAGCGCCCCAACCTCGAAATCGTAAACCGCATCTGCTCGATCCTCGACCGCAAGTCGCCCCGCGCTGACGGCAAACCCTACGCGTCCCAAATCACCTACGTCGCCGACCGCCCCGGTCACGACCGCCGCTACGCCATCGACAGCGCCAAGATCCGCCGCGAACTCGGCTGGGCCCCCAAGGAAAACTTCGACACCGGTATCGAAAAGACCGTGGACTGGTATCTCACCCACCGCTCCTGGACCGCCGACATCACCTCCACGCGCTATGCGCGTGAAAGACTCGGGGCCAAAGGCTAGTGGCGATGGGCACAGGCTTTCACGATCTTGAGGTTTGGCGGGAAGCAAAAAACCTCGCAGTGGAAATATACCGATCGACGGCGAATCTGAATGACTACGGCTTGCGCGGCCAACTCCGCCGCGCCGCCGTGAGTGTTCCTTCGAACATCGCCGCCGAAGTCGGCCTGCTCTCGCCCACCGTCGCAACTCTCCTCCAAGCTCGGGCGACCGTTCTCGCCAAACGCATCGGCGCCCTCATCAAATCCCGCTCCGCCTCCATCGCTCCTGGCCCTTAACCTTCCTCCGAACCTCATGTCTTCCCTCTCGCCCCTCGCCTCCAGCCCCTCGCCTGCTCACCGCCGCGGAATAATTTTGGCAGGAGGATCAGGGACCAGACTCTATCCGCTTACGATTGCGGTGAGCAAACAGCTGATGCCCGTTTACGACAAGCCGATGGTTTATTATCCGCTGTCGGTGCTGATGCTCGCCGGCATCCGGGAAATTCTCGTCATCTCAACGCCGACCGACCTCCCGCTCTTCCGCCGCCTCCTCGGCGACGGTTCGCAATTCGGCGTCACCCTCAGCTACGCCGAACAACCCAGCCCCGATGGTCTCGCCCAAGCGTTCCACATCGCCGCCGATGTCGGCTTCCTCGACGGAAAAACGCCCTCCGCCCTCGTGCTCGGCGACAATCTTTTCTACGGCCACGACCTCGTAAAATCCCTCGAACGCGCCAGTGCCCGCGCCGCCGGCTCCACCATCTTCGGCTACCACGTCGCCGACCCCAAAAGCTACGGCGTCGTCGAATTCGCGCCCGACGGCCGCGTCGTTTCTCTCGAGGAGAAACCCGCGCAGCCCAAGTCCAACTACGCCATCCCCGGCATCTATTTTTACGACGCCGATGTCGTCGCACTCTCCCGCAGCCTGAAACCCTCCAAGCGCGGCGAGCTCGAGATCACCGATCTGAACCGCCTCTACCTCGAGCGCGGCGACCTTCACGTCGAACTCCTCGGCCGCGGCACCGCCTGGCTCGACACCGGCACGCACGACTCCCTCCTCGAAGCCGGCCAATTCGTCTCCGTCATCGAAAATCGCCAAGGCCTCAAGATCGCCTGCCTCGAAGAAATCGGCTTCCGCCAAGGCTGGCTCTCCAAAGCCGCCCTCGAAGTCTCCATCGCAAAACTCGGTAAATCCAACTACGGCGCGTATCTCAAAAAGATCCTCGCCGAGTCCTGAGCCGTGGCAGCGCGGCCGCCCCCGGCCGCTCCGAAAAGTAGGGCGGCGTCTCCGACCCGCCCTCCGCGTCTGGCTGTATGATCAGAACTCACATCCTCCAGCCTCCGCCCCTCTCACCTCAGTCGCCCCTCCGATTTCATTCGGACCCCGCAAAAGAATCTGCCCTCCTCCACGTCACACCACCCGCGCGCCGTGACGGTTTCGTTTCTCATCCCGCTCTATAACTGCCTCGCCCACACGCAGGCGATGCTCGCGTCCCTCCGCGCCATGCTCCCGCCCGGTCTCCCCCACGAGATCATCTTCATCGACGACGGCAGCACCGATGGCACCCGCGTCTGGCTCACCACTCTCGCCGCCGATCCCTCGATCCGCGTTATTCTCCAGCCGAAAAACCTCGGCTACGCCGCCGCCAACAACACCGGCGCCGCCCTCGCCCGCGGCGAATTCCTCGCCCTCCTCAACAACGACCTGATCCTCACCCCCGGGTGGCTCGAGCCCATCCTCACCGCCCACCGCGCCTACGGAGAACGCGCCGGCCTTGTCGGCAATCTTCAGATCGAGGTCGCCACCGGAGCCCTCGATCACGCCGGCATCTTCATCAACCTGAAGGGCAAGCCCGAGCACCTTCGCACCCTGCCTCTCGCCTCTCGCCTCTTGCCTCTCGCTCCCCGTCACCGCCGCATCGCGGCGGTTACCGGCGCCTGCGTCGTCATCCGCCGAACCCTCTGGGAAAAGCTCGGCGGCTTCGATCCCGCTTTCATCAACGGCTGCGAAGACGTCGATCTTTGCCTCCGCGCCGCCGCTGCCGGCCACGTCAACCTCGTCGCGCTCCGCAGCGTCGTCCGCCACCACGTCAGCTCCTCCCCCGGCCGCAAACTCCGCGACGAAGCCAACACTCGCCAACTCGTCCTCCGCTGGCACGACACCCTCGCCCGCCACGCCGCCCGCATCTGGTGCCGCGACTATCTCGAGACCTACCGTCGCGAGCCGCGCGATTTCCCCGACTTCGCCCTCGCCCGCCAAGCCTTCTTCTACGCCTTCCATCTGCGCCCGACGCCGCCTCCCGGCGCCCTCGCCGGCATGGCCAAAAATCTCGGCGACGAACTCACCCGCTGGAAAAAAATCCTCGGCGCGTAGTGCCGACGCCGCCGTAATCCGTGCGCTCCGAAGTGAGCCGTGCGTTCCGAGGTGGGCCGTGCGCTCCGCGCGCGGCCGGCCCGCTTTCCGCCCCGTCCTCGCCTTCGTCCCCACTCACCTCCCCCCTACCGCGTTACTGGTCCAAAAACCCCACCTTGCCGCCCCCGCGCACCACCTCGCGCACCACCGACTGCGGCCGTTGGTTCACCGTCAAAAACATCCGGCCGATATACTCGCCGATCAGCCCCAACAGCACGAGCTGCGTGCCCGAGAAAACCAGCAGCGCCGCCATCAACGAACCCCAGCCATACGTCGGGCCCGTCCCCTGCCACCACAGCCAGCCCACCACGCCGAAGACCACCAGCCCCACGCTCGCCAGCACCAGCCCGAGCCCTGTCGCCAGTCTCAGCGGCAGCACCGAAAAATTGATCCACGCACTCAGCCACAGCCGCACCAGTCGCCGCAGTGTGTAGCCACTCGCGCCCGCCTGCCGCTCGTCGTGCCGCACATCGAGCGACCCGATCCGCTGCGTCACCTGCAAAATCAGACCGTCGATATACGGCAACGGCCCGCTGTTCACCGCCACCTCGCGCGCCACAAACGCCGTCACGCACCGGAAGCTCGACAGATAAAATCCCGGCGGCTTTTCCAGCGCCCAGTCCGTCATCCGGTTCGTGAACCAGCTCCCGGCATTCCGCCACGCCGAGTGCTGCTTCACGGCATAGTGTCCGAAAACCACATCGAGGCCCGTCGTCTTCGCGTGATCCCACATGCGCAACGCCTCCTCCGGCGGATTCTGCCCGTCATCATCGAGGTTCACGATGTGTGCGCCCTGCGCATTCCGCCAGCCGCTCAACACCGCATTGTGCTCACCATAGTTGCGCGCGTGCTCCACATAAATGATCGGCACCTGCGCCTCCGCCACCAGCCGCCGGCACACCGCCGCCGTGCCGTCCTTGCTCCCATCGTTCACCAGCACGATCTCGTGACCGCCCGCCACCGTGAGCGCCTCGATCCGCTTCACCAGCGGCCCGATGGTCTCGGCGCTGTGGTAGAGCGGTATCACAAAACTCAGGGCGGAACTCATAGGTAGTGGGGCAACTCCTTGCGATAGTAGGCGAGCGTCTTTGTCAAAGCCGCGCGCAAATCCGTCCGCGGCTTCCAGCCCAGCACCCGCGCGATCTTCCGGTCATCCGCAAAGTAGTCCCCGATATCGATCTTCTTCCGCTCCGCCGGAAACGCCCGCACCACAAACGCCCCGCCTTCGTTCACTTCGACCATCAGCTCCGCCAGGGCCTGCAACGTCACCGGCGGCGGGCCGCCCAAATTAAACACCTCGCCGACCGCCTCCTCCCGCGCCGCCGCGAGTAAAAACGCCTCCACCGCATCATCGACATAGGTGAAGTCACGCTGCTGTTCACCGCCCCACACCTCGATGGGCTCGCCCTCGATCAACCGCCGCACCCACACCCCGACAAATGTCTGCCGCGCATCCTTCACCCGCATCCGCGGCCCGATGGTATTCGTGAGCCGCAGCGCCGTCGCCCGAATCCCATGCACCCGCGCATACAGCAGGTGAAACGCCTCGCCCGCCGCCTTGTTGATCCCGTTCACATCCACCGGCCGCACCGGGTGCAGTTCATCGACCGGCAGGTAATCCGGCTTCCCGTAGATTTGCCGCGTGCTCGCAAACACGATGCGCACACCCGGATTATTTTTCCGGCACGTTTCGAGCAACGCCAGTTGTGCCCGGCAGTTGATCTCCAGATCCGTCTCCGGGTCTGTCATCGAATCCATGTGGCTCGTCTGCCCCGCCAGATTGAACAAAAAATCCTGCCCGCGCACCAGCCGCGCCACTTTCGCGTGGTCGCGCACATCGATGCGGTGGACCTTCACCTTCGCGGCAACTCCCGCGAGATTCCGCGTATTTCCGCCATATTCCGGGATCATCGCATCGACCACCGTCACCCGCGCGCCGAATTTCACCAACGTCCGCGCCAGATTCGCACCGATAAACCCCATGCCTCCGGTGATGAGCACACTTCTTCCCTTGAAAACACGAGGGAGTGAGACCGCAGCAGCCATGTGCCCAAAAGAAACACGGCTCGCTCGCACCGGCGCAAATTTATTTGCGCCTCCCCCCACCACCTCCACGTCCCCACCCGGCCTAGCTCTCCGTCTCGTCCAATTCCGATTTCACTTCGATCTCGATTCCATACATCGCGAAACCGAGCGGACGGGAATCGCTGCCACCCGGCCGCGTCGGCGGTGTGCTCGAACGCAATTCCAACACGCTCGTTCCCGCCGGCACCATGATCTCCGGCATCCGCACGACCTTCAGTTCCGTGCCAATTTTCGTCGTGCGCAGCCGCCGCCCGTTCAGCCAGAGCTGCAAATCCCGTTCGACCTCACTACGCACATTGAAGCGACACACCACTCGCAGGGAGCGGCCCTGGGGATTGTCGATTCGCAGGCTGGCGTCGCCTTTGGTCCAATACCAACGCGTCGCCGTGCGCGACAACTGCTCCTGATCGTGCCAGCCTTCACCGAGCCCCGCGCGCAGAAAATATCGGTTCGCCGTATTCACGAGCGCGTAGTGCGCGTTGATTCTTTCACTCCCGCCATCCGGCAGGCGCACCGTCACCAATCCCCCGTTCAGATCCCACGCGCCGCGCAACGGAGTGTTCAGCCGCCCCTCATAAGTGTGCGTCTCAAAAAACTGGGGCTTTTTTAGCAGCAGGGAATTCGCCCACAGGCGGGACCACATGTCGGGAATCCGGATGTTCAGCGACGCCACGTCCGCCCGCGCTTCGATCTTCTGCAATTGCAGCAATTCACGCCCCACGATGAGCGGCGGATTTTCCATCCGATTGGTAAAACGATACGTCACCACCAAGTTCATCGCCCCCACTCCCACCCCGCAGGCCACGACCAGGGCCCGCCGCCAACCCGGCCCGTCCAGCGTCACCCAATACACCAGCGCCGCCAGCAGCCCGGGATAAAATACCGCGAGGATTTTATACGCGTCGTAGCTCGCGTTCGTGTCTAACTGCAAGCCCCGCAGGTTGAGATAGACGTATCCCAGCAGCGGCGGCAGCGCCAGACACAGCGCCACAAATGCGCTGCGCCGTCCCCGCTTGGCCCCGCGCACCAGCGCGATCACCAGCAACCCAACCACCAGCGCCGCCAGCCCGATCCGCGGCCACGTCGGCCATGGCGACAAACCCGTGTTGGCCACCATCCCCAGCCAGCCCGCCGGTGCGAGCATGGGGATTTTCCACCCAAAATCATACTGCTGAAACAGCGTCAGGCGCTCCGCCAGTCCCGCCACCCGCTCCCAGAAAATCAAACCCGCCACGATCATCGGCGCACCCATCGCCAGGGTCCACCGCCCCAGACGGCCCCACTGCCCTTTCCACGCCGCCAGCCCGCCGGCATACGCCACCGCCGGCGCCAGACACACCAACAGAATGAAATTATAGCTACCCAAAACCAAGGCGTAGCCGACCACCAGCACTCCGCCAAATTCCCATGCCCTCCGCCCCTGCATCCGGCCCCGCCACAGCGCGACGCCCGCCCACGTGAGCAGCGCGATCGCCTGCGCCGCCAGCAGCTGGCCCATCGCCACGTGCGCCACCGCATACCAGGTGATCGGGCTCACCCCGTAGAGCGCCGCGATCGCCCAGCTCTCCCGCCCGCGATAACCGAGCACCGCACGGGCGATCCAAAACACCAGGGGCAGCGAACCCGCCAGCAGCACCATCGTCATCAGCCCCGTCAATTCATAGGGCGCACAGTCGAGGATCGTCCCGTTCAACGCGATCAGCGCCGCCGGCGTGAAATGATTCAGCCGCGTCCAGTAATCGAAAAAATTGTCCGCCGACATCACCCGCACCACTTCCGTCAGTCCCAAGAATCCCCGCCGGTCATCCGACGCAAATTCCATCAGCACCCGCGCGCCCGCCGCATAGTCCGCCGCATCGCAGCTCCCCAGCGAAGTCGTCGTCAGCCCCTTCGAAGCGCGCGCCAGGGGCAGCACCAGCACCGCCAGCGTGATCGCCGTCGCACCCCACACCGCCCAAAATTTATTTACGCCCGCGAGTAGCGTCGCCCTGCCGCGCCACCCGATCGCCCCCGCCAGCACCACCGCCGGCACGGCTTCACTCGCCCACGCATAACTGTTCGTGCCACGCAGCCCCGCGCTGCTCCCGAGCCACACCACCAGCGCCTGCAAGGTAAACCCCGCCGGCACCGCCAGCACCGCCCAGAAATTCCGCCACCGCCCCGGCATCACCAGCAACGCCAACCCCGCCCCCCAAAACATCACGTGGGCCAACAGCCCGAAAGCCACGAGGTAGAAATACATGAGCGCGCTTCCTTACTCCGGCTTCCGCGCCGACACGAAAATCGACGAACCCCAGGCCCAGCTTCCGCCCGCGTTCACCCACGCATGCTCCAGAGCCATCATGCCGTTGAACATCGCCTCAAGGGGTGCGGGGTAGGGTTTCACGTCGCTGGTATCACTGACGGATCGAAACAGCTTTCGTTTCGCCACCAGCAGCGGAAGAGGCAGCGCATTCCAATGCGTGCTCTCAATCTCGCCGAAGCCCGCCGCCCCCAACAGCCCCGCTAATTCACGCCGCTGGTAGCGATGCTTGGTCTGACACGAGTCGTCGTGATACGACCACATCCACATGTAGGCCGGCACGTTGATCGCCACCACCCCGCCCGGTTTCAAGACGCGGAAAAACTCCGCGAGCGCCGTTTCCGGATGATCGACCTGACAGATCACATCGGCCGAGATGACCGCATCAAATACTTCGTTTGCCGACGGCAATGCCGTCACCGAAGCCTCTTCGAACCGCACGCCCTGCACGCGCCTTCGCGACAACTCCACCGCCAACGGCGAGAAATCGATCGCCTCCATCCTCCAACCGGGATGGTCCGCACGGAACCGCAGACTCAAACCGCCCGTGCCACAGCCTGCGTCGAGCACGCGTGCATCGGCGGCGACCCCGGCTTTTTTCAAAGCGTGCTGCACATGCCAATACAGCGACGGGAAATACCACATCCGGTCTTCGACCTCCGCGAGCTTCAGATATTCGTCACTGTTCATTGAAACCGCCAAGGTTGCCCATCCCCGCCATCCGCCCGCAATCACGATTCGCTTCTCCTTTTAGTGGCCAAGCCGCACCCACCTCGCCCAGCTTTCTCCCGATGCGCCGCCTCATCTCCCTCCTCGCCACCCCGGCCGGTCGTATCGCGCGCTATCTCATTTCCATTAGCCTGCTCGCCCTCCTCGCTTACCAGATCGATTGGAAGCAACTCGCGGCCATCCGCGGCCAGTTTTCTATTCCGCTTACCGTGACCGCGTTCCTCCTGGCCGGCGTCACCTACCCACTCCACGCCTGGCGCTGGTGCCTGCTCCTTCGCGCCCAAGGTCTCTCCCTCTCGTTTCGCTGGGCGCACATCGTCACCTGGATCGGTCAGTTCTACAACGCCTTCCTCCTCGGCGGCGTCGGCGGCGATGCTGCGCGTGTTTTTTATCTCCTGCGCGATGCGCCCGCCCAACGCGTCGGCGGCTTCACCACCCTCGTCATCGACCGCGCCATGGGGCTCGTCGTCCTCATGGCCCTCGCCGCCCTCGCCCTCGCCGCGCGCACCACCACCCTCGCGACCGATCCCCGCCTCCGCTGGCTCTTCATCGCCGCTCTCCTCATCACATTGGGCAGCGCCGTGGTCACGCTGCTTCTGCTCCGCTTCGATCCCCATCGCTGGCCCTCCGCCCTGCGCCGCGTCCTCGGCCACACTCGCCTCGAAACCATCGCCGAACTCATCGGCTGCGTGCGCGCCGCACCGCGAGCTCACACCGTGGCGCTCATCATGAGCGCCGCCATTTGGCTCCTCGATTTCATTGCCGCTTGGTTGCTCGCCCGCGCCGTCGGCCTGCCCCTTCCCTTCCTCGAAACCTGCGTCGCCATGAGTGTCGCCTACGCCTCCACCGCATTGCCGATCAGCGTCGGCGGCCACGGCGTCCGCGAAGGCGCGCTCATCGCCACCCTCACCGCCTTCGGCCTGCTGGCCACCTCGGTCGCCCACGAACGCGCCCTCCTCCTCGCCCTCTTGGTGTGGGCCACCACCGTTTTCTGGAGCCTCATCGGCGGCCTCTTCCTGCTCGCCGCCCGCCGCCTCCTGCCGCCAGCCAGCCCTCGGCCCACTACTTAAATGCCTTCGCCGGCCATCAGTCCCCGCCGCGTAGACCTGCCGTGACCCACCCGTGCGACTCTGTCGTTGCACTCCTGACACCCGCTCCAAAAACTCCGCAACGATCTCACTCCCACGATATGAGTAACCGTAGTCCGAAGCGCTTCGTCGCTCTACCCTAAAGCCATGGCGATGCGTCTCTGGCAAGTCCGCCGGCACTGGGATTCGTTCGCCCGTAAGGATCCCTTCTGGGCGGTCCTGACTACGGCCGGAAAAGAGGCTAATCAGTGGAAGATCGAAGAGTTTTTCGCGAGTGGTCAAAGTGAGGTCGATGCGGCGCTCGCCGCTATTCAGGCCCGTTTGCCGGGCTTGGGCCGTAGCCGCGCGCTCGACTTCGGCTGCGGAATGGGTCGCATCACCCAAGCGCTCGCGCGGCACTTTGACCGCGTGGCCGGCATAGATATTTCGGCCGACATGCTTGCCCACGCCCGTCGGCACAACCGCCATGGCGACCGGGTGGACTACCAGCACAATGCCGTCGCGCACCTCGGCAGGTTCGCCGACGGCGCGTTCGACCTGATCTTCAGCGTGATCACCCTGCAACACATGGCGCCAGAATACTCCCGGCGCTACCTTGCCGAATTCATGCGCATCTGCGCTCCGGGCGGCGCGGTCTATTTCCAGCTCCCCGCCGGCACCGTTCGCGCCGCGCGCCGCTCGTGGTATCCGCCTACGATCGCGAAAAATATCTGGCGGCGGATCAACGCCTTCCTCGCGCTGCATCCGGCCATGGAAATGAATTCGCTGCCCCGCGCCGAGGTCGAGGCGATCATCCGCGCCGCCGGCGGCGAAATTGTCTGGGTTGATGACAGCCACGGTGCGGGCACCGCCTTCGAGAGCTGCATCTATCTCGCCCGGCGGGCGTAAACCTGAGCGGCGCCTTTGCGACCACGCGACGGCGCATTCGGCGCGACCACGTTCGCGTAAAGTTTTGCCATGCGGAGCGCAGCCCCTTCGCTCTTGCCCCCACGACATGGCTTCAGAACACCGCACGCCTCCTTTTGGCGGCGCCTACTCCCGGCGCTTCACCGACTATGCCGGGATTTATTTCGACGAATTCGCGACGGACTCCGCTTGGATTCGCGAGACCGGGCGGGTGCAACTGCCTCCGCTCGACGGCGCGCGCCAGCTCGTGATTCGCGGTGAGTTCCGTCCTCATCCCGAGGCGCGCGGGCTGGAAACCTCCGCCCCCACGCTCGCCGTCTTCGTCAATGCCCAACCCGCCGCCTCCCTCGCCGGCCTGCGGCCCGGGGCCTGGGAGCTGCGGGTGCCCGTGCCCGCAGCCGCCCATATTGCGATTGAGCTCCGGCTTGGCGGCGTCGCGTTCACCAACGTCCTCGCCTGGTTCGGCCGGGTTTCCGGCCTCGGCGCACTCACACGCTTCCGCGCGCAAAACAAAAACCGCCAGCTCCGGCTCACCGCCATCACCCTATCCGATGGCGAGGTGATCTTCGATTTCTCGCGCCGCGATTCGCCCTACTCGCCCGCCTACGCCCGCAAGCACGTCAAACTCGGCCTCAACATTGCGGGCTTTCTCACCGCCGATC
>JANXLP010000679.1 GCA_025355125.1 Opitutaceae bacterium
GGTCACCTCGTCGCTGGCCTCTTCGGTGGTGTCATCGGGGCCGGTGGCGGCTCCGGTGGCGTCCGAGGCTCCGGTCGCTCCTTTGTCGACCCCGCCGAGCGCGGTGCCGCCCTCGACGAGCGCGGCGCCCGTCAACGGCAACAACGGGCTGCCGAGCTACCAGGTTGTGCTCTCGCGCGAGGAGGCTCCGTCGGCCAAATCGCCGCTCTCGTACCGTGAATTTGTCTACGCTGTCGCCCCGGGCACGCCGGACGCGAGCGCACCTTCGCCGACCGCCGCCCCACGATTCGCGCCAGCGATCCGCTCCCGTCGTCCACCCCGCGCCCGTCGTCGGCGAAGGAGATCGTTGAATACTGCGTCACCGCCGCCAACGCCAACGGCGAGAGCGTGCGCTCGCGTCTCGCCAACACCGACCCGTCGTCATGGAGAAACTGGGACCCGCGTCCCGGCGAAAAATTCCGCCGCGTCACCAGCTTCCGCGCCGACACGCCCAACGCCGTCAGCGATCCGAGCATCTACTACCCATGAAACCCGCAAAATCCCCCGGCGCCGTCCTGCTCGCTAAACGCCTGCTCGCCTTCGCCGGTAGCTTTCTCGTCGCCCTCGCCACGCCCGCAGGTGCGGCCGAATCGAAGGACGCCACCACGGCTGCGCCGCCTCGCTTTTCAGTAAAACTCCCCGCCCAACTGCAGAGCACCGTCACGGCAGGCCGCATTTTCCTCTACATCGCTCCGAACGCGCAGTCCGAACCACGCTTCCATTCCAATGCCAGTCTCTTCGGCCTCGACGCGCACGGCGTCACTTCCGGCCAAACCATTCTCATCGCCGCAGCGACTCCCGGCTACCCCGAAAAATCGCTCGGCCAACTCGCCCCCGGCGACTACGTCGTCCAAGCCGTTTTCAACGTGCTCACCGATTTCCATCGCGCCGATGGCCACGTCATCTGGGCGCACATGGATCAGTGGGAAGGCCAGAATTTCGCGCGCTCTCCCGGCAACTGGTTCAGCACGCCCCAACCCCTCCAAGTCGGCCCCGGCGGCCCCACTGAGATCGTGCTGCCCCTCGAAAACGTGATCCCGCCCGTTGAGATTCCCGCCGACACCGCTTCGGTGAAACGCATCAAATTTCAAAGCCCGCTCCTCAGCAAATTCTGGGGCCGGCCGATCTATCTCGGTGCCACCATCCTCCTGCCTGCGGGCTACGAGCGCCACCCCGCCGTGCGCTATCCGGTCGTTTACATCCAAGACCACTTCGGCCTCGGGCCGCCCTTCGGCTTCAACCCCACGCCCGCCACCGACGGAAAGGTGAGTTGGGGCCGCCAACGCGCCGAGGACCGTGCGAAAAACCGACCACTGCCCGAGTTGCCGGCAGGCGCGACCGCAACCGGCCCGTTTTCAAATGTCGAGACGGCCGCCGAGTTTGCGCAGACGTGGAGCGCCGCCGATTTCCCGCGGATGATCCTCGTGACGTTTCAGCATCCCACGCCGTATTTCGACGACTCCTACGGCATCAACTCGCCCAACTGCGGCCCCTACGGCGACGCCATCATGCAGGAGCTGATCCCGGAATTGGAGGCCCGCTTTCGCACCATCAAGTCCGGCTACGCTCGCGCCCTCACCGGCAGTTCCACCGGCGGATGGGGCTCGCTCGCGTTGCAGCTTTACCATCCGGATTTCTTCGGCGGCGCCTGGGCGTTCTCGCCCGACCCCGTGGACTTCCGTCTCTACTATGGAGGCGTAAACCTTTACCGCGACGAAAACGCGTTCACCGAAAAAACCACTCCCGGCCTCACCGGCGCGGCCGCCATGAACCGCCGCAGCAGCCAGCGCGCCGGCATCCTCGGCACGCAGGAAGGCCGCTTCGAATGGTGGAAACACACCTCGGTCGGCCCTGATGGTTATCCACTGCCCGTGTGGGATCTGAAGACAGGGAAAATCGACCGCGCTGTCGTCGAGGCCATGCGCGCCAACAACTACGATCTGCGCGAATTCCTCTCCCGCGAGTGGCCGCGGCTCGGACCGAAGCTCGTGGGCAAACTCCACGTTTACGCCGCCGCCGTGGACAGCTTTTATTCCAACTTCGCCGTGCGCTTGCTCGACGAATTCATGCAGGGCACCGAGAACCCGCACGACCCGGGATCGTTCCACTACGGCCCGCCCTCCTCCCGCCACGGTTGGCAACCGATCACCAACGCCGAGTTGCTGCGCGAAATAGCCCGTCACATCGCCGAGCGATCACCGCCCAACGAACCTCCCTCAGTCTGGCACTATTGAGGAAGCTGGTGCCCGGGGCCGGACTCGAACCGGCACGACCTTACGGTCAGGGGATTTTAAGTCCCATGCGTCTACCATTTCGCCACCCGGGCATGGGCTGACTTCCCTCAGCCAAGCGCCCGCCCCCGTGGGAGCAAATTCATTTGCGACCCACGCCGCGCGACCGCGCTCCGAAGATCGGACTCTCAGCTCTCAGACCTCAACTCTCAGCCGCCCTTTCCGCCTAATACCCCAGTTCGATCATCTGGTGCCCGGTAAACTCACGCACCGTAAACGCCACCATGTCGCCCGCCTGATCGAAAACCAAAGTTTCGTTCCCCGGCACCAGCCGCGCCGTCTTGATGCTACGCGGCACCCGCACCGCCACCCGGATGTCGCGCAATGGGATCAGTTCCTCGATGATCTCCACTCCCGGCGCGATGCCATGGCTCGTCGTCACCGCCCCGCCCCGCAGCGATTTCGGCGCATACAGCAAGTGGGCCACGTAGCGCCGCGCCGCCCGCTGTTCGACCACATTGAAACGCCCGTCGCTCGGCAGACTCGTCACGCTCGGCAACACCCCACCCAACAGCAGTCGGATCGTCTCGATCACGAAATCCCGGTAGAGCGGCTGCCCCTGCAGGCGATACTGCGTGAAGATATCGTGCGCGAACCACGCGATATTCCCCCGGGCGCTCAACACCGCCGCCGGCGACACCGCCGCCGGTGCATCGGGAGCGTGCTGGTGCGAACAAAAATGCTCCCACGTGCGGTTGAAATACGGCGCACGCCGCTCGACCAGCGCCTGCGCACCGTTCAATTCGACCTCCCACGCCCCGCCCGCGATCACGACCGGTGAGCGCACCGGCACCGCCGGCGTCAGTGCCGTGGCCAACAAATAATCCGGCGCCAGCGCCGCACGCCCGACGAGTCTCGCTCCCGGATCGAGCGCGAACGCCGTGCGCTCCGCATTCAGCAAAGCACCGCCCCCCGCGATGATTTTCCCGCCGCGTTTCAAAAACTCCCGCGCCCGCCCGAGCATCGCCGGTGTCAGCCCCGCCGACTCCGGCAACACCACAAGATCAAACCCGTCCCACGCCGCCTGCTCGTCCAGCACGAGAAACGGCAGATGCCCCTCCAGCAGCATCCGCCCCGCGCCTTCATCGGCCTTGCTGATCGTGTCCGTCCAGCGCATCGCCGCCTGATTCCGCTCCGCACTCACGAGCGCGATCCGCGCCACCGGCCTCACACCGTCGCACCACGCCTCCTTCGCCGCCACCTCCGCATACGCCGCACCGATCAGCCGATACGTGTCGGCATTCATCGCGCCGCCGGGATGCAGCTGATCGCCGATGCTGCACTTCGCGCCGTAGGCCAGCATCGCCGCACATTCATACCGCAACGCCGCCGGCCGCTTGAACCCGCCAAACTCCCCCCACGTCGTGTGAAACTTCCCCGTCATCCCCAGAAAATCCCTCGGCTGCGTCGCCGCATAACGCGCCGACATTGCGAAATGATCGTAGCCCCACCCGCCCGTCGGCAGCGACTCGAGTTCAAAGTGCGAGTTGAACCCGTTGAACTTCCGCGCGCCCACCGGCACGTGCCCGCCATTGTGAAACACCGGTGTGTCCTTCCGCACGCTCCGCACCGCCGCATTCGTCTTCCGATAATAATTCAACAGCACCCGCTGCGCATAAATCTCAACGTCCGCCGACACCTCGGGATTGAGCTTCAGCTTCTTCATCTCCGCCAACGCCGGCTCCGAGTAATCGTGCCGCCCGCCGATAATATCCAAAAAGATCCCGTCGTTATCCGGCCAGCGTTGCACGACTTCCTCGATCTGCGCACACAACACGTCGAGATACTCCGAGTTGAACCGCAGCAGCTTGAACCACCCCACCTGCAAGGGATCGTAGCTCACGCCATTGCGGTGCTTCACCACCCACTCGGGATGCGCCAGCGCCAGCCGTTCATCCACCCCCGCACTCAGATAAATCGGGCAACGCACCCCCATCTCCCGACACGCCTCGATCTGCCGCGCCAGCAAATCCGTGCGCAGCTGCGGATGCCGCCGCCCCACCTTCGTCGGATGATAACTCCAGCCGTGATGGCATTTCGAAAACAGCGTGATCGAGTCGACGTGCCCCACCTTCAGCGCCTCCTGAAAATCCTGCTTCGAAAACTTCGCGCCCACCCCGGGAATCAACCCGCTGGTATGATAATCAAGATGAACTTGGCGAAAGCGGAGGCGGTGCATGGCGGGGAAAATAATCGTTACGACGCGCTCCACGTCCTAACTCCCCCCGCCTCCACCGCCACTGCAATCGTCGCCCATCCCGGCAAACCCACCGTCTCTCAAACTACTTCGCCGCTGCTCGCCAGTTTCCTACGGCTTCACTCGTGCAGAGCGCCCGGTCGTAGATGCGGACCTGGCGCATCTCACCGCGGATTCTGGGGGCGATGGTAACCTGGTCGGTGGCGTTGACCGTGCGCAGTTCGCGCGGGAATCGGGCCCAGCCGAACTGCCGGCGGTCGCCGCCGTCGTTGAGCTTTCCGTCGACGACAAACGAAATGGTCTTGGGCCCGCCGTCCACGATGACGGCGAAATGCTGCCATTCGCCCGATTTGAGCAGGCCCGGATCGCAGTCCCATGAAATCTCGCCCAGGCCGAAATCACGCACGTCGCCGGAGAAACTGCCGGTCGACGATGGTCCGAGCGCGCCACGCAGCGAGAGTTGCACGGTGCCACGGTCGGTCGTGCTGACGGCGAAGCCATTGCCGTTGGCGTCCCTTGCGTCGATGAGCGTTTGACCGCCTTCCGTGGATTCCAGCTTCACGGCAAATTCGACCGTGAAGCCTCCGCCTTCCTTGTCTTTCGGGGCCGCGAGATCGGGCAGGCGCGGCAACGGCAACTGCCGGGCGCCTCCCACGCTCTCACCCACGTCGTCGACGATGAGTCCTTTGCGCGCGACGTTCTTGGCTGCGTGCTGATTCCACAGCATTTCGAGGAACTCCGCCGGCACTTCGTGCACGCGCGCGATGGTCTTTTGCGTTTCCGTGAAGAAATATCGCCCAGCATCCTCCACGAAATCCGGGTAGCTCATGCGGACGATCCAGTCGTCGTCGTAAAGGAGAATTTCCGGCTCCGACCACGCGATCGCTTTGCCGGCGGGTGTGTCCACCTCGTGTCCGGCGGCGAGCCAGGCCGGATTGCGTTGGTTGCTGTAGGTTGTCCCACCATGGTTGTGAAACCAGTAAAGATAGCGGCCGTTGCCGGCCTTCCAGACAAAGTTGGCGGCGCGGGTATGTTTCACTTTACGTGCGCCCGGCCCGTAGGTCATGAATTCAGGAGGCGTCCAAGTGCGACCATTGTCGCGCGAGTAGGCATGGACAGGGTAGTCCGTCTCGGTGCGATAGGTGGTGAAGAGACTGCCGTCCGAGAGGGCGACGATGCTTTGTTCCTCGGCGATGTCACCGACGGGCGAGCGCAAGCCGACATCGCCGTCGGGCAGCGTTTCCCAGCGGATCTTCGTCGGATCGCGCTCCGTGAGAAGGTTGTCACTGCGCAGGAAATTTCCCTCTGACTTTGTCATGAAGGTGGGGCCGAAGTTGCCGACTTTGTGCAGCGTGACGTAGGCGGCGCCCTGGTGGATCAACGGGCGGCCGACGTGCCAAAAGAAGCGCACCTTGCCGCCGTAGATGTTGCCTCGGTCGACTGCGGTCTCGCGGATGGGAATCTCGTGCCGTTCTTTGGACCACGTCTTGCCGTGATCGTCGCTATACTTGAACACGAAATAGCCCAGCGTATCGACGCGCTTCTCCATCACGCCATCGGTGCGTTTCACTGCCCGGAGATTGTCTTTGTTGTAATTGTAGAAGGCGTAGAGCCGGCCCGACGGAGTCTTCAGGAGCGTGACGTAGGAGGACTCGGGCGGACCCGACGGTTCGATCGCAATCAAGGGGGACCACGTGCGGCCGAAGTCGGTGCTCCTTGTCGCGACGACGTGCTGGCTGGTGGCGCCCTCGTGGCCATCTGCCGTGGTGATGACGCAAACCCACGCGCCGTCGTCGGCCTTCACGATGTAGGGTTGATCTGCGTAGTCTTCGTCGGGAACCGTCCAACCGCTGGCGATGTTGCGCCAGTTCGCGGGAATTCCGGGATTCGGCTTGGGTGCGGCGGCCGGCGCGCCACTCATCGAATTAGGCGCACCAACAAGTGAACCGAGCAGCAGGAGCAACCGGGCAAGCCCGGAAAGAAGGGGCGATTTCATTGGGACGATTTTTTGGATTCGCTTGATGAGCACAACGCCAACATTGCGCTGGTGTCAGACGGCGTTAAACGCCACGGCTGGTTTCCGGTAAAATGAACACCCGCCTCACCCTTCGCGATCTTGCCGCCCAGCTCGGTGTGTCACACATGACCGTGTCGCTGGCGCTACGCAATGATCCGCGTCTCCCGCCCGCCACGCGGAAGCGCGTGCAGGCCGCCGCCCGCAAGGCCGGTTACCAGGCCGACGCGGTCCTATCGTCGTTGATGGCGCGGCTCCGCACCCTGCGGGAGAAACCTGTGCAAGCGACCTTGGGCTTCGTTACCGCCTGGCCCACGCGGGATGGCTGGCGCCGGACTTCCAACCATCAACGATTCTACGACGGCGCCAAACGGCGGGCCGGCCAGCTCGGTTACGCTCTGGACGAACTCTGGCTCACGGAGCCGGGGATGACTTCGGCCCGGATGACAAAAATCCTGCGGACGCGAGGGATCCGCGGCTTGATTTTGCACTCGCTCCCGGCGAGCGACGGTCGCCTCGACCTCGCGTGGGCGCACTTGGCCTGTGTTACGAAAGGGCTCACCGTCTCCCATCCGGCGGTGCATCGCGTCGTCTCCTCGCACTATGAGGACATGCAGCTCGTGCTGCACGAACTCGAGCGCCGCCGTTATCGCCGCATCGGTCTCGTCTTGAGCGAAGCCCTCTCAGTGCGCGTGGACCAAGCCTGGCTGGCGGCGTTCCTCCTGCACATAAACAAAATGCCCCTGGCCGACCGCGTGCCCGCGCTGATCACCCGAACCAACGATGAAGCATATCATTTCGACGAATGGTATGCGACGCACCAGCCGGAAGTCATTCTGTTTTCCGATCAACCTGTCCCGCGCTGGATCGATCGCCTCAAACTCCGCGTGCCGGCCGATGTCGGGCTGGTGCACCTCGACTGGTCGCAAGACGTCGCGCCACTCGCCGGACTCGACTCCGACCCGGAAACCGTCGGTGAAGCGGCGACCGATCTGTTGGTCGGCCAGCTCCAGGCGAATGAATTCGGTATTCCCAAACACGAGAAGATCGTGGCCGTGCGCGGGCACTGGGTGCCGGGCAGTTCGGTGAAACGGCGCTAATTCGTAGAGGCACCTGATCTGGTCCCGGAAAATCCATTTTACTGGAAACCGGAATGAGCGTCGTCGTGATGATTGAAGACGCCAAGGTGCCTTCCGTTTCCCGAGCCCGCAGGAGGTTCTCTCTCCGAAGCCACCGTCGGTCCTGGTCACCCATAGCGACTGCAACCCTCCCCCAACACCCTCCCCCATGAATGCAAAGAAAACCTCAGCGCTGTCCGCAACATGCCTGGTCGCCTTCTGCGTCCTATTGCCAGTGCTTCGCTCCCAAACACCTTCCGCTCGCCCGTCGGTTGCAACTTCCGCCAGCGCGGAAGAAACGGTCACGTTGAGCGCGTTTACAGTCGAAGCAACCACGGGCGAGAGCTACGGAGCATCCAATCTGGGATCGGCCACCCGTCTGAAGGTTGCCGCGGAGAACGTGCCCCAATCCATTTCGGTCATTAACGCGAATTTGATCCGAGACCTTGGTGCCTACAACTACGAGGAGGCGGTCCGTTACACTCCGGGCGTCACCGAGCGCCAGAATGTTCCCAACGGCAGCGTTGTCCGTGGCTTCCTCGTGTCCAACCGCTACCGCAACGGTTTCCGCGTGGCCGGCTACGAGTCGGACATCACCAATGTCGACCGTATCGAGATCATCAAGGGACCCTCCGCCTCGATCGCCGGTTCGTCCGAGAGTGGAGGCTTCGTCAACATGCTCACGAAGCAGCCCCGGTTCACGGCAGCGACGAGTGCGGCGCTGACGGTCGGGACGCAGTCGTTCGTGCGCGGGCAATTCGACACCACGGGCCCGGTGGCCGACAAGCGGGGTGCCTACCGTTTGATTATCAACCGGGTCGACGCTGACGGCTGGCGTGACGGCGAGAACGTCCGCAAGACCGGCATCTTTCCATCCTTCACTTGGAAGTTCGGCAAGCGCACCCAGTGGACCAATGAGTTCGAGTATCTAAAGGTCGAGACGCCGCCCGGGTTTGGCACGCCCTACCTCGCGCCGGTGTTCAACAACACCGCGACTCCGGTTCCCGTCCCCACCGGCGTGACGCCCCGCACCACGCTGGGTCGCTGGGCCGACCCCAATGTTTATACGAGCGAACCCGGCAACGGACGGCGGGCCAACGTCAGTGCCCTGTATTCGACGCTCACCCACCAGTTCAGCCGCGTGTTGTCCGCCCGCCAGTCTGCCGTTATCTACCGTCTGCGGAGCGACACCACCCGCGCACTGGTGCAGGATGGCTTTTTCTTCGACAACACCGGCGATCTGCTCGCGAATCGCACCTACGAGCAAGACGTGCAACAGGCCAAAGCGCTGCGGCTCCAGGGCGACGTGGCCGCCCAGGATAAGATTTGGGGCGATCTGCTGGGCGGCCAGGTGCTCGCAGGCTACGAGGTGTCGCGCGATATCAGCAAGCGCACCCTCGCCTCCGGCAATCTTCAACCGATCAGTCTGCTAAACCCGGTTCATGGCCTGACGCCCCTGACCCCGCTGGCGACGACGATCAGCAACTACGGGAAGAACGGGAGCTGGGCGGCCTTTGCCAACGCCCAGGCGTCCTTTTGGAAGGAGCGCGCAATCCTTACTGGCGGATATCGGCGTGATTTTTCGAAAGCGTCATGGACCCGCAATAATCTCAATGGCCGGGTGACTAACAGTGGTTCCGTCCTCCCGGATCATGTGAACAGCCCGCTTTACGGGCTGACGGTCAAGCCGCTGAAGTGGCTCGCCGTTTACGGGGTTTATTCGGAAGCGGGCTCGGTGCGTCGCCAACAGAGTCTCTACCCCAGCATTCCGGGCACCGATCCCCGTCAGGTGCTGACTTGGATAAGTCCCATCACCACGAACAAGGAATTCGGGGTGAAGACGAATTTCTTCCAGGGCAACCTCTCGGTGAGCGTCGCCCGCTACGAGATCGTGCAGCATGACAATGTGCGCAATCAGACGGATTCGTCCCAGCCCGGCGGGCAGATTGCGATCATCGAGGCCGGCAACACGGCGAAAGGGTGGGAGATGGAATGGTCCGGCTACCTCACGAAGCAGCTCATCATCTACGGCGGCTATGCGAACATGGACACGCAGGCACCGGGGCTGAAGCCGAACGGGGCCCCGCGGGAACTGCGTGGCGTGCCGGACCACAAGCTGCAGCTGTTCTCGCGCTACAACATCCGCGAGGGCGCACTGAAGGGTGTCGGAATCAAGGCGGGGCTCGTCTACCAGACCTCCGTCTGGGGACGCGCCGAGAACACCTACCGGGTGCCCGGCGCGACCCGCTACGATGTCGGTTGTGACTATGCGAAGGGCAAATGGTCCTACTCCTTGACCGCCGCGAATATCACCGACGTGATCTTCCCGCAGGCCGCGATCGGTCAGGGGAGCAATACCATTGCTGCGCCGCGCACTATCTACCTAACGGCCACCCACCGCTGGTAAAATACTCGACCTAACTCATGCCTCCTCAACCGCTCAATCGCGCTCGCGTCGAAGCGAGCATCGCCGCAGCGAAAATAGTTTTTCGCCAATTCCAAGTAGTTCTCCCGCCGTTTGCGGAGTGGAGCATCCAGGACTGGGAGGGGCGAGGACCGGAATACGACGAGGTGCGCGATTGCGCGTTGGGTTGGGATGTCACCGATTTTGGGAGCAAAGACTTCCCGAGGATCGGCCGCACGCTGTTTACGCTGCGCAACGGCCACATCCGCGACCCGCGTTATCCCAAGAGCTATGCCGAGAAGTTCATCCTCGACCCCGAAGGCCAGCGGGCGCCGGCGCACTTTCACCGGACCAAGCGCGAGGACATCATCAACCGCGGCGGCGGTAACATCTGCGTGCAACTCACCCGCACCGACGCCGAGGATCGGCCCGCTAAGGGGAACATTGAGGTGGTGGTGGACGGCTGCCGCCGCACCATCGCCAGTGGTGAAACGGTGCGGCTAACTCCGGGCGAGAGCCTCTGCATCCCGCCGCGGACCATCCACCAGTTTTGGGGCGAGGAGGGCACCGGCTATCGTATCGACGGCGTCGGCTACACCGTCAGCGGGGAAGTTTCGAGTGTGTGTGACGACGTTGCGGACAACTTCTTCTTTGCCGATCTCGTGCGGTATCCAACCATCGTGGAGGACGCTCCGCGGATCCACTATCTTTGCAACGAATACCCCGCCATGACCGCGGCCTCCCGATAGCTCCGATGAATCCCATGGCCCCGAGCCCGGCGGCGGCATCACCCCAACCCACCCGAGCCCGCTTCGGCGTCGTCGGATTTTGTGTGGCGCTCGCTGTAGTTACATACCTCGACCGCGCGTGCATCGGCGTGCTGTCGGGCGATATTCGCCGCGACCTTGGGTTGTCCATGCAGCAGATGGGTTTCGTCTTCAGTGCGTTCACGCTCGCTTACGCGATTTTCGAAATCCCCTCGGCTTGGTGGGGTGAAAAGATCGGTGCCCGCAAAGTCCTCGCGCGCATCGTTGCGTGGTGGTCGGTGTTCACGTTGCTCACCGCCGCCGTGACGGGCTTCAAGAGCATGCTCGCCGTGCGCTTCCTCTTCGGCGCCGGTGAAGCGGGCGCGTGGCCGAATGCGACGCGGGTCTTTTCACGTTGGATTCCAGCCAGCGAACGTGGCCGTGTGCAGGGTGTCTTCTTTGCGGGCGCTCATCTGGCCGCCGGACTCACTCCTCCGCTAGTGCTCCTCCTCGCGCCGGTCGTCGGCTGGCGCGGGGTGTTTCTGATTTTCGGATGCCTCGGATTTGCGTGGTCCTGGTCGTGGCTGCGCTGGTTCCGCGATCGCCCGGCCGATCACCCGGCCGTCAACGCCGCCGAGCTTGCGCACATTACCGGTGGCACCGTGGCCGCACCCAGCGGTCAAGGCCCGCCCTCAAAGCTCTGGGGTCAGCTCCTGCGCAGTCCCGAGGTGTGGCTGCTGTCGGTGGTCGCTTTTGCCAATGGCTACGGATTTTATTTCGTCATCACGTGGCTCCCGACGTTTCTCGCCACGCTCGGATTCTCGGCTGCGACGCTCGCCGTGTATTCCGGACTTCCGATGATTTTCGCCGTGCCGGCTGATCTGCTCGGCGGCGTCACGACCGACTGTCTGGCGCGCAAGTTGGGTCTGCGTCTCGGCCGTGCCCTCGTCGGCGGCGCGGCTTACGCCGTCGCGGCGACGGCGATGTTTGTGGCGACGCGCGCGACCGACAACCCCCACGCAGCGGCCGTGCTGCTCGCCGTGGCGGGCGGCGCCTCGATGTTTGCCTTGGCCGCTTCGTGGGCGACGTGCATCGAAATCAGCTCGGAGCATTCCGGCTTGGTGAGCGCGACGATGAATACGATGGGCCAGGTCGGCGGCATGCTTTCGCCCATCGTGCTCGCGTTGCTCGTCGAGCGCTCCGGCGCGGCGGGCAAATGGCTACTGCCCCTCCAACTCATCGCCGGCCTCTACGCCCTCGCCGCGCTGAGCTGGCTCTTCATCAACCCGCGCCGCCGCCTCTCCGCCTGATACGCCCCGCGCTCCGCTCACCCGGCTTGGGGAGTGTTTTCAAACGTAGCCGCAAGCGTGAGCGAGTGGTGATTCGCCACGCGCTCATGTTCGGGGCTACACGGCTCCGGCATCAGGCGGCGGGCATTTTTCGCGGGTTTGAAAACACGCCCTCGTCTTCCTCACCCTGAAGCGACCGCCCATTCGTCGATTGATCGCCGCGATTTTCCCGGGTTCATTTTCGCCATGCCCCATTGTGATCGCTCTCTGCTCCGCTTTCTCATCGCCCTCGCCGCGCTTTCCTCGCCGTTCTTCCTCCAAGCCCGCGCCGCCACCCCCGCTCCCATCGAAACCGAAATCTGCATCTATGGCGGCACCGCCGGCGGCGTCATCGCCGCGGTCCAAGCCGCGCAGCTCGGCCGCTCCGTTATCCTCATCAGCCCCGACGCCCGCCTCGGCGGCCTCAGCAGCGGCGGCCTCGGCCAGACCGACATCGGTAACAAACGAGCCATCGGCGGCCTCGCCCGCCAATTCTACGAACGCATCGCCCAACACTACGCCCAACCCGCGGCGTGGACCCAACAAACCCGCGCCTCCTACAAGAGCGTGGGCCAGTCCGCCACCGAGCCCGGCGAGCCCGCCGTGTGGACCTTCGAGCCCCACGTCGCCGAAAAAATCTTCGAAGACTACGTCCGCGAAAACCATCTCACCGTCCTCCGCCGCGAACGCCTCGACCTCGCCCACGCCGTCGAGAAAACCGGCGCGCGCCTCACCGCCATCCATCTTGAGTCCGGCCGCATCATCCGCGCGCAGATGTTCATCGACGCCACCTACGAGGGCGACCTCATGACCAAAGCTGGCGTCGCCTACCGCGTGGGCCGCGAGGCCAACGCCGAATTCGGAGAAACCCTCAACGGCGTCCAAACCCAGCAGGCCAAGGCCCACCAGTTTCTCTCCGGCGTCTCGCCCTACGTCGTCCCCGGCGATCCTGCCAGCGGTCTCCTCCCCGGCATCGCCGCCACCGGCCCCGGCTCCGAGGGCGCTGCCGATGCCAAGGTCCAAGCCTACAATTTCCGCCTCTGCTTCACCGACGCCCCCGCCAACCGCATCCCGTTCCCCGAACCCGCCGGTTACGATGCGCGTAATTACGAACTCCTCCTCCGCAACTTCGAGGCCGGCCTGAAAATCCTCCCGCTCCACCCCGCCGACATGCCGAACCGCAAGACCGACACCAATAACAACACCGGCTTCTCCACCGACTTCATCGGCGAAAACTATTCCTACCCCGAAGCCGACTACGCCACCCGCGACCGCATCCGCGCCGCCCACCTCGCCTACACGCAAGGCCTCCTCTGGACGCTCGCGAACCACCCGCGCGTCCCCGATAAAATTCGCGCCGAGGCCTCCCGCTGGGGCCTCTCCCGTGACGAGTTCACCGACAACGGCGGCTGGCCCACGCAGCTTTACGTCCGCGAAGCCCGCCGCATGACCGGCGCCTACGTCATGACCGAGCACAACTGCACCGGCCGCGACGTCGCCCCCGATGCCGTCGGCCTCGGCGCTTACAGCATGGATTCGCACAACGTGCAGCGCTACGTGAACGCCGCCGGCCACGTCGTGAACGAAGGCGACGTCCAGGTCCGCGTCCGCTCGCCCTACCCCATCGCCTACGGCACGATCACGCCGCGCGCCACCGAATGCGAAAACCTCCTCGTGCCCGTCGCGCTCTCCGCCACGCACATCGCTTACGGCTCCATCCGCATGGAGCCCGTTTTCATGGTGCTCGGCCAAAGCGCCGCTACCGCCGCGGTCCAAGCCCTCGCGCAAAAAACTTCCGTCCAAGCCATCGACCGCGCCCAGCTTCACGCCAAACTCCTCGCCGACAAACAAGTCCTCGTCTGGACCCCGCCGGCTGCTCCGAAAAAGTAGCGCCGGCTTCCAGCCGGCTCCGTCGTGGCGGCGGCATCCTGCCGCAGATTTCCAAGACTACGCTTCTCCGCTCACCCCGCCACCGCGTCGCGCCACGAATACTTCGGCGCGAAACCCAGCAGCCGACGCGCCTTCCCGATCCCCAGCAGCGTCTCATTCGCGCCCGTGCCCGGCGCGAGCCGCGTCCCCGGAAACACCGCCGCCAGCAGCTCCGCATTCGGCATCCGCATCACCGTATCGGCCGCCGCGATGATAAAATTCTCGCTCCCCGTGATCGCCGCCTCGAGCCCCAGCCGCGCACTCTGCGCCGCATCCCGCGCGTCGATGTAGCCCCACAGATTCCACTTCCGCACCATCGGGTCCGCCTGCCAGGTCGGGAAACGCCCGGTGTAATCGTGCGGCTCCATCACGTTTGAAAATCGCAACCCCACCACCGGCACGCCGCTCCACCGCGCAAATTGCTCCGCCATCGTTTCGCCCACGACCTTCGACAGCGAATACGTCGATTCCGGAAACGGATAGTGCGCCTCATCGATCGGCGCCACCGCCGGCTGCACCTTCGCAAACGGCAACCCCAGCGTCGTCTCGCTCGACGCCCACACCACGCGCTGCAATTTCAACAGCATCGCCGCCTGAAAAACATTAAACGTGCTCAACGTGTTTTCCCGAAACGTCCGCTCCGGCGCAAACAGGTTGTCCGCCGGGATCGCCGCCATGTGCACCACGCCCCACGCGCCCGCGAGCACCTCCACCGCTTCACCATAATTCGTCAGATCCGCCCGCAGCAACGGACACAATTTTTCCACCGGCGCGGCCACATCGACGTTGAGCACCTCATACCCGTGCGCGAGCAGTTCGCGCACGACCGCCCGCCCCGCCTTCCCACTGCCACCCGTCACGACGATTTTCTTCATGCCGCACCCTTGCCGCCCTCGCCCCCGCCCGCAAGCTCACCTCTGAAAAGCAGCGGCGAAATCCCGGGGGCGCGGGCGCCCCCGCCCGCATCCGAAAATCACTGCGGCCCCCGCCATAGTATTTTAATAAACGTCCTCCATTCGCTTTCCCATGAAACCCTCCGCTCTCGCGTTCATCGCTTTCCTCCTCGCCGCCCTCACCATCATGCCCGCCTCCTCCCCCGCCGCCACCGTCACCACCTTCGCCGGCACCGGCGTCAAAGGTTTCTCCGGCGACGGCGGCCCCGCCTCCGCTGCGCAGCTCAACAACGTCTTCGGCGTCGCCCGCGGCCCCGACGGCGCGCTCTACCTCTGCGATACCGACAACCACCGCATCCGGCGCATCAACACCGCCGGCATCATCGAGACCTATGCCGGCAGCGATCAGCGCGGCTACACTGGCGACGGCGGCCCCGCCACCGCCGCCACCCTCGACCAACCCTACGAGCTCGCTTGGGACCGCGCCGGCCACCTCTTCTTCGTGGACATCGGCACGCACACCGTCCGCCGCATCGACGCCAAGACTCGCATCATCACCACCGTCGCCGGCACCGGCGTGAGAGGCTTCTCCGGCGACGCTGGCCCCGCCGCCCGCGCCCAGCTCGTCCAGCCCCACAGCCTCGCCTTCGACGCCGCCGGCGCGCTCTACATCTGCGACATCGCTAACAACCGCATCCGCCGCATCGATCTCGCCACCGGCCTCATCACGACCTGGGCCGGCACCGGCGAGAAACGCACCGCGCCCGACGGCGCGCCCATCACCGGCTCGTCCCTCCACGGCCCCCGCGCCCTCGCCTTCAGCCCCGACGGCACCGCGTGGCTTGCCCTCCGCGAAGGCAACGTCCTCCTCCGCCTCGATCCAAAAACCCACACGCTCCACCGCGCCGCCGGCACCGGAAAATCCGGTTTCACCGGCAACGGCGGCCCCGCCCTCGCCGCCACCCTCTCCGGCCCCAAAGGCGTCGCCCTCGATGCCGCCGGCAATGTCTATCTCGCCGACACCGAGTCCCACTCCATCCGCTACTTCGACATCCAGCGCGGCACCCTCGAACTCCTCGTCGGAAACGGCCAACGCGGCGACGGCCCCGATGGCCCCAATCCCCTCGCCACCCAGCTCAACCGCCCCCACGGCGTCTTCGTCGACCACGACGGCGCCGTCTACATCGGCGATAGCGAAAACCACCGCGTCCGCGTCTGGCGGAAGTAAGGTCTGTCCGAGGTAGCGCGCGTTATCCTTAACGCGTCGCGCGCCCGAGCCCGGCGGATTAGGGATAATCCGCCCTATCCTCACCTGCCTCACGCCGCGCTCTTCGCGATCTTCGTGTAGGCGTGGCCTTCGTTCTGGTCGATCCGCTCGGGCCGGCCTTGGTGCGGGTAGATCACCTTCGTGTGATCCATGCCGAGCAGGTGCAGGATCGTCGCGTGCAGGTCATGCACGTGCAACCGGTCCTTGATCGCATAGAGGCCGAGGTCGTCCGTCTGCCCGATCACCTGCCCGCCGCGCACACCGCCGCCCGCCATCCACATTGTGAAACCACCCGGGTTGTGATCGCGCCCGCCACTCTGCTCGCTCATCGGCGTGCGGCCGAATTCACCGCCCCAGATCACGAGCGTCTCATCGAGCAGCCCCCGCGCTTTTAGATCCGTCAACAGACCCGCGATGGGTTTGTCGACCGAGCGGCAAAGTTTGGAATGTTTCGGCTCCAGCTGCGTGTGGCTGTCCCAGCCGCTGCCCGCGCCGCTGTAGAGTTGCACGAAGCGCACCCCGTTTTCCACGAGGCGGCGCGCGAGCAGACAGTTGCGGCCAAA
>JANXLP010000714.1 GCA_025355125.1 Opitutaceae bacterium
CATTGACTACACCCTCGAGCCCCGCGCCAAAAAAATCCTCGCCGGCCTGGGCTTCAAGGAAGGCGACGCCATGAAGCTCGCCAAAACTTTCTCCGGCGGCTGGGTCATGCGCGCCCATCTCGCCCGTCTCCTTGTCGCCGAGCCCGCGCTCCTCCTGCTCGACGAGCCGACCAACCATCTCGATCTCGAGGCCCTGCTTTGGTTTCAGGAATACCTCATGCGTTATCCCGGCGGCCTCGTCGTGATTTCCCATGACCGCGCCTTCCTGAACGCCCTCTGCACCGGCATGCTCGAACTCCGCGCCGGCTCACTCCATTACTACCACGGCAACTACGACAATTTCCTCACGGAAAAAGAGGCCCGCAAATCCCAGCAAGCCGCCGCCTTCAAAACCCAGCAGCGCGAGATCGCGCATCTCCAGGTTTTCGTCGATCGCTTCGGTGCCAAGGCCTCGATGGCCTCCCGCGCTAAATCCAAAGAGAAACAAATCGAGCGCCTCAAAGAAGCCGCCGTCGAAGAGCCCACCGAAGAGCTGCGCAAGATGAACTTCAAGTTCCCGCAGCCCCCGCGCTCCGGCCTGAAGGTCATCGACCTGAAGCACGTCCGCCAGGCCTACGGCGAGCATGTCGTTTACGGTGACCTCAATTTCTCCGCCGAGCGCGGCCAGCGCATCGTCCTCGTCGGTCCCAACGGCGCCGGCAAGTCCACGCTCCTCAAAATCCTCGCCGGCGTGATCCCCATCCAAGGCGGCGAACGCGACCTCGGCAGCAACGTCGTCCCCGGCTACTTCGCCCAGAACCGCCTCGATAATCTCGATTCCGAAGGGACCGTCTTCGAAAACGTGATGTCGCTGCGCACCAACGAAAATCAGCTCACCGAGCAACAGGGCCGCGCCATCCTCGGCGCATTTCTCTTCCGCAAGGACGACGTCCATAAGCCGATCTCCGTCCTCTCCGGCGGCGAAAAATCCCGCCTCGCCCTCGCCCGCATCCTCGTGAAACCGCCGAACCTCCTCCTCATGGACGAGCCGACGACCCACTTGGACATCCAGTCGATCGACGCCCTCGTCCACGCGCTGAAGAACTACGAAGGCACGCTCATCTTCATCAGTCACGACGTTCACTTCATCCGCGCCCTCGCGCAGAACGTCCTCCACGTCCACAGCGGCCGCCTCACGCCTTACTTCGGCGATTACGATTACTACCTGGAGAAATCCAAATCCACCGACGCCCGCTTCGCCCTCACCGCCGGCTTCACCGACGCCCGCCCCAAACAAGCCGCCGCCCCCGCGAAAGCCGCTGCACCCGTCGCCACCCCTTCAGCGAAAAAAGCGACGCCCAACGAAATCCGCAAATTCCGCGAGGAGGTCGGTGTGCTGGAGAAGAAAGTCTCCGAACTCGAAGCCAAGCAGACCGAGATCACCGGCGCGCTGGAAGACCCCGCGTCCTACTCCGACAAAGGCAAATTCCACCACCTGAACCGCGAGCTCAGCGCCGTCGTTGACCAACTCACCGCCGCCACCACCGCGTGGGAAGCCGCCGCGACCAAGCTGGCGGAGATGGAGAAATAAACGGCGGCGCGCCTGGCGCCGCTACCCTTCTGCTTTACCAAGCCGGGCCGCGCGCCCGGCTTTTTACTGCTCCGGCTTCGGGGCCGCCTTCTCACGGAGCTTTTGCGTCTTGTCCTCCGCCTCTGTCTTCGTGGGAAGTTTTTCACTGCTCGCGCGACTATCCAGTTTCTTGGTCAAAGGCTCGATGAACGCGTGGCGCACCAGATTCTTCACGGTCTGCCAAACACCGACCTTCACGTCCTTGAATTCCCCCGCGAACGGTATGCGCGTGGCCACTTCATCACGCGGGTGATTTTTAAACACCCAAGCCAGCCCACGCACCACCGTCTCCCAGATTTTCTGCCCAAAAGGCCGCGTCACACCCGGCGGCTCGCTGAAATCCAGGCCCGCGAAAAAGGGTTTGAAGTAACCCTGGAAACGACCATCGCGCCCCGTCGCTTCCACATAGGCGTTGAACGTGCCCTTGCTCACATCGACCCCGGCATACGCGCGAAGGAATTCATTCAACGCCGGCAGAGAAACTCCCTCCACCTCCAGTTTAAGTAGAAAATGCGGCTGCTCCGCCAGTGGCTCCAGCAACCCGGTAAGGCGCAATTTACCACTGCCGATAGTCTCGCCTGAGGCCGTGATCTTCGAGGGAAACTCTCCCTCGCCGTCGCTCCGCCGGTTGGCCAGCCCCGTGACCACCGCCGCCAAATGCGCGATGCGAACATCGACTTTTGGATCGGCCGTCTGGTCGATATAACGCACCTCTCCATCCAAAATCCGGAAATAGGTGATCGTGATCGGAAAAATATCGTCGATCACATCCTGCCACCGCTGCGCGGAACCGCCCGCCTGCGAACCCTCCGCCGCCGGCGCTTCTACAAAAGTGAGCATCGGTTTCGTTGCCTCAATATCGCTGACGAACCGGCCGCTAAACAGTTCACGCCACGCGAGAGAAAAATCAATTTTGTCCGCCTTGAAAAACGGCTCCTTCACCTCGCCGCTGCGTTTCGTGATGACCGGCCGGTGAATCGTGTAAGCGCCGCGCCACAGGCTGACGTCGATCTGCTCCACCGATCCCGCGTAGTCGGGAATGGCGGCGAGTCGCTTGTTGATGGCGTCACGCAAGACATACGGCAGCGCAATCCGCGCCGCGAGCAAGAGCACCGCCAGCCCAACAATCGTCAGCAACACCGCACGCGAATAGCGCCACCAGTGGCTCAACGGCCGCGTCAAAAGGCTGGATATATCTGAAGACATCACGCCCACCGACAGCCTGAGCCGCCCGGTGGTTCACCACGAAATCCGATTATCCCCTATCCGGCTCCGCCCTCACCCGATCAGTTCGTCGATCAACGGCACCGTCACCCCCACCGCGTCGCCCACAACGATCGCCTTCGTCATCATCTCCCGCGCCGCCGCCAACGCCGCCCCATCGTTCGCATGAATCACGCACAACGCCGAGCCGACCTCGACACGTTCGCCCACTTTCACGAGGTCGCTGAAACCCACGGCGTGATCGACTCCATCCGCCGCCTTCACGCGTCCCGCGCCGAGCCGCAACGCCGCGAGCGCCACCCCCATCGCGTCCACGTCCTGCACAAACCCCGGCCGCGATGCCGTGAGCGCCACTTTGAATTTCGCCTGCGGCAGCCGCTCCGGCTCATCCACCACGCGCGCATCGCCGCCCTGCGCGGTGATCATCGCCCGCAATTTCTCCAGCGCCGCGCCCGACGAAATACTCCTCTCCAGCGCCACCCGCGCCTCCGCCGGCGTTTTCGCCACGCCCGCGAGCGCGAGCATCTGCTCACCCAGCGCGTAGGTGACCTCCATTGTATCGGCCGGCCCGCGGCCCTTGAGACACTCGATCGACTCGATCACTTCGAGCGCGTTGCCCACGTTGCGCCCGAGCGGCTGCTCCATCGCCGTCATCACCGCGCGCGTGGGCTTGCCCATCGCCGTCGCGACCGAGACCAGCGCCTGCGCCAATTCACGCGCCTTCGCCTTGTCCTTCATGAATGCGCCGCGGCCGAACTTCACATCAAGCACGAGCACGTCGATCCCCTCGGCGAGTTTCTTCGCGAGGATACTGCCGCAAATGAGGGGGATGCACTCCACCGTCGCCGTCACATCGCGCAGCGCATAGAATTTCTTGTCCGACGGCGCCAACTCCGCCGTCTGCCCGATCAGCGAAAGCCCGATCTGCTCCAGCTCGGCGCGATACTCCGCCATCGAGAGATTCACCCGGAAGCCCGGGATCGATTCCAACTTGTCCAACGTGCCGCCCGTATGCCCGAGCCCGCGCCCCGAGATCATGGGCACCGCCACGCCGCACGCCGCGACCATCGGCGCAAGGTGCAACGATACTTTGTCACCCACGCCGCCGGTGGAATGCTTATCCGCCTTTGGTTGCTTCACGCTGGAAAGATCCGCGACGACACCCGAGTTCATCATCGCCTCGGTGTAGAGCGCGGTTTCCGCCGGCGTCATCCCGCGCAGATAAATCGCCATGAGCAAAGCCGAGA
>JANXLP010000025.1 GCA_025355125.1 Opitutaceae bacterium
GGTTCGCCGGCGGCGTCTGCGAACCCAAGGTCGGTGGCAAAAACGACCTCGTGTTTCAGCACAAAAACCTGTCGCCGAACGAGGAGCCGCCCGAGCACTACAAGCAGATGAACGACGACGGCTTCACCATGCCTTCGACCATCCTGCGCTTTGAGCCACCGCGCTTGTTGAGCTACACCTTCGACGATTCTTCGGACGTGACCTTCGAACTCACTCCGCAAGGCAAGGACGTGCTCCTCGTGCTGACCCATCGTGCCCGTGGCGAAGACATTCCTTCCATCCCCGGCTACGCGGGCGGCTGGCACACGCACTTCGCCGTGCTCCTCGCCATTCTCGAAGATACTCCGCCGCCGCCCTTCTGGGCCACGCACAAACGGCACAAAGAGGACTACGCGAAAGCCTACGCCGCCGTGGCGGCGAGCTAATCGGTTTGAGGCGGGGCCGGTTTAGAGAGCAAGCCCCACCCTGATCCGCTCGATTTGGGACGAACGCAGCCCAAGGGTGATCCGCCCGTATTCCGAATCTCAGAAAGCGTAGCTCACACCGGCCGAATAGAGCCTGGGGTCGAGCCGCGCCTCGGTGAGTTTGGTTGCACCCGCCGACACATCCGTGCGCAGGGCGGCCCTTTTCACATCGGCGTTAAACGTCCAGCGCTCGTCGATCTTCCAATCAATACCCGCCTGTGCCGCAGCGCCGACGCTGTAGTTTTCCAAGTTCAGCGGCACACCGGCGACCGAGAGGTTGTCAGCCCAGATCAGCGTGAAATTCACGCCCGCGCCCACGTAGGGACGAAGCGCACCACCCGCGTTGAACCGGTATTTACCGAGCAGCGTGGGCGGGAGATGTTTGAACGTTCCGAGCTTGCCCACGCCCTTGAGCGTCACGTCCTGCGTCTGCGGGATCGTGAGCACAAGTTCTGCGGAAAACGCATCCGTGAACGCGTAGTCCACATCGATCTCCGGGATAAACTTGTCGTTCACCGCGATGGCATTCGCGGCGAAATTGATTCCGAGCGCAGTAAACGCATCGGACTTGTCCGCCGTTTCCAGATACGTCGCACGCAGACGGACGGACCAGGGACTGGCGGCATTCAGGGCCGCGACGGACAGCAACAGCAGCGCGCCGCGAGCGAGATTGAGGGAGGTTTTATTCATGGTAGTCAGTTGTCCCACGGAGACCTTCCCCGCCGGACATGACCTACCGTAGTCGAACCCGCCGCCGCGCGCTCAGCATCGCTTGCCCGAGACTGCGCACCCTTTGTCCGCGCCCGTGATCCGGAAACCACCAGCTGCGGACCATGCGAGCCGCGCTATTTTTCCGCAGAAGGCGGAGCGGCAACCGCCGAAGCGCCCGCCTGCAGCTTGGCCGCGCGCTCCGACGCGCGCCGGAGCATCGAAGCCTGCGCGTGCTTGGGGTGCTGTCGTAAAAATTCCTCCGCCTGAGAGCGAAACTCGGCCCACTGCCGCGATTCATACAGCTGTTGGATGCGATGCAGGTCGCCGTTCTCCACGGCCCACGCGCGCAGTTGGCCGATACCCTTGCGGGAGCTTTCGTCCTTTGCCGCCGCGATCGCCTCGTCGGCCACCGCGAGCGCGGCGGGGAACTCCTTCGCATCGACCAGGCCTTCCACCTGCACGCGCACTGCGGTGAAAATCTGCGCACGCTCCTGCCCTACCAGCCACGCTTCGAGCCGGTCATAATTTCCCGCCGCGACGGAATTGTCCTGCTTCGCGGCCGCGATCACCGCCCGCGCCTCGGTAAACTTCCGTGCCTTCACCAACGCCTCGGTCTCGATCCGGTGGGCGGTAAACATCACTTCGGCCAATCGCTGCTGGCTCGAACGCCGCAGGGACGACGGGCAGTCCGGGTCCGCGATCACCGCCTGCAGGTCGGCGATACTCTCCGCCCGCTTGTCCAGCCGCTCATAGAGCAACGCCCGGTAGTGCCGCACCCGCGTGCGGCCGGGACCGATGCCTCGGCTCAATTCCTCGATGTCGTCCACGGTGATCTTCGGCGCGATAAAAAACGCCCGGCCCATCGCCTCATAGGCTTCGAGGCTACCCGGCACCAGGGCCAGCGCCTGGCGGATCTCCCCGAGGGCCAGCTGTGCATTATTCCCGCCGCCGCCCGGATAGTCGGTGCCGCCGCCCACGCTGCTACCATCGAGGCGCACGTTCGCGGACACCAGGTATGCCTGCGGATTCTTCGAGCCCGCCGCGATAGCCCGCTGGTAAAGCGAGGCCGCTTCCTCGCGGTCGGGTTTGCGCAAGGCGGCGCGCGCACGCGCCTCGAGCACGAAAGGTGCTTCGGGAGCCAGGAGCTGCGCCTGCGCCAGCTCTCCGGCCGCCGCGTCCGCCTTGCCCGCCGCAGCGAGCAGGTCGGTGAGTTGCGCCCGCACCTCGGCTTCGCCGGCCGGCACCACGCGCCAGGCCACCCGCACCGCTTTCTCGTCAAACGGCACCCACACCGCCGACGTCTTCATCGCACCATAACTCAACTGGCCAAATTTTTGCTCCGAGATTCCCATGACGTCGGCGATCGCCTTGCCGGGAAGGCTCGGTTTCAGTTCCTCGACCAGCTTCATGAAACGCTGTTGTCCGCCCGGCTTCGAGAGCAGCACCCAGTTCATCAGCGCCCACGCCTGCCCATGATAGAGCCCCGGTTCCCGGTTGCCCAAATACTCGGGCGAATCGTTGGAGATGCCGAAAAAGCGCGGCCACGGCAGATAGCTGGAGCGATTCAACGCCTCGGTGAACCGCAAATCGGATTCGCCAAACAGACAACGCCCCTTGCGCAGCCGTAACGTCGAGAGCACCTGCCCCGTCCCCTGCGACATCCAGAGCGGCACCCACACTCCCGCCCTCCGCAACATCCAGATCGTTTCGAACTCAAACAGCGCCCCCGCAGCCGCAGACTGGTCCCCCGACACCGAGAGCGCGGTCAGCGCCGTGCCGTCCACTTCTGTGGTAAAGTTCGTGAGCACAAACTTGTCGTCCTTCGACGCCGGCACGTGCTCGCGAAACGTTTGGTCGCGCCGGAAAAGCACCAGGACCGAGCGTGGCAACTTAACCGTCGGCCCGACCACCTGCTCGCGCATCACGTGCCGAAACGCAGCATACGTTGTGGCGAACGTCTCGATGTCTTTGGTGGAGGCGTCGCTAAGAATGCTGAAATCGTCCATCTCCAGACGCTGCCAAGATCCAAATCCCTTCGGGGCCGCCTGCATCAGGCTCGCGAGAAACGTGAGGCCCAGCATCAGCGCATAACGTTTGGAAAATCTCATGGGCCGAAGAAACGTAAGCGTTCAACTCTGACAGGGGGACGCGGCGGGAGAAAACGGCTAAACTTGGCGGATGGAATCAGACAGCGACGGCGGGGATCGGAACGTTCGCGGTGGCGTTCGCGCTCGCAGTAGCGGCGGCGGCAGCGGCGA
>JANXLP010000040.1 GCA_025355125.1 Opitutaceae bacterium
TGCTCGCGACAGGTGACGCGGAGTCGCGAGCAAGCTCGCTCCCACCCGGACGATGCGGGAAACGGGCCCTTCTTGGCGTGGGAGCGCACCTGATCGGCCCACCCCATGTCACTTTTCGGCCGGGGCCTTGAAGAACGGGCGGAGTGCGGTAGCGTTTCGACTTACCCCCTATGAAAACGTTTTCGATTTCCCCGAATTTGCGGCGCGCCGGTCGAGTGATGGCGGTGCTTTTCGTCGGAGCGACGGCGATGGCGATGACCAATGAGGAGACGGCGGCGGCTCTCAAGCTGAGCACGTTTGTCCTGCCGGATTATCCCGGGATTTTGCGGCTGCAGGGGATTCCCGACGGAGAGACGCTGGTGGCGATGAGCCGCGATGAGGCGGGGCGGCCGCGCGATGTGCTGGCGTTGGAGACGACCAAGCCGGAATTCGCGGCGGCGGCGATCGAGGCGGTGCGGGAGTGGCGGTTCATGCCGCGCGAGGAAAATGCGGGAGCGGCAACGACGGAGCGCCCGCGATTGGTGCGATTCCTGTTCAAGGCCGGCGGGGTGGTGGTCGTGGCGAGTCCACCGGCATCGCGGGAGAAAAACGTGGCGGCGCCGTCCGACTACAAGCCGGTGTTTTTTACGGATCTGGACCAAATGCCCAAGGCGCTGCGCCAGCCGTTGCCGTCGTTTCCGGCGGCGCTTACGGGCAAGGCGAAGACGGGCGAGGCCAACGTGGCGTTCTTCGTCGATGAGACGGGCAAAGTGCGGGTGCCGGTGGTCACGGCGGCGACGGCGCCGGAGTTCGCGCAAGCGGCGTTGAAGACGGTTTCAACGTGGGCCTACGAGCCGCCGCTGCGCGGGGGACGTCCGGTGGTGGCGTATGAAACGCTGACGATTCAGTTCGGGCAGGCGCCGAGGACTTAGCGCAGAATGACCTCACGGGTCAGAGCCCTCGCTTTCTAGGTTTTAAATTCGGGTTTTTTTACCGAACCCTAAAAGCATTTGCTGACCCCGATCTAACCGCCATCGGGAAATTATTGAGCGATTTTTCGACTTTTCCAAGTGAGGCAAATCCACAGACAGGTCACGCTCGCGGCTGCCCCGGTTAAACAGACTAGCCAGAATCTAACAGGAGAATTCTGCTCAGTTGCCCCTCGACCCGTAGTGGAACCGAGTGCTCCTTCATTGATCCACTGCAGAACGCAAACAGCAGCGAACAGAGTCGCTAGACCGAAAAATAGCCGAGCCAGTTTGCGTTGATTGAGAGTTTTGGGCACGGACTGCGCAGCCTACTGAAGCGATCAATTGCGGTAGTTTTTTATACCCGGAAAATCGCGCCTAGCTTTTTTCCTAGCATCAGGCTCATGCCGACGATGGTGACACCCAGAAACACCATCGCCCACACGCCGAGGGCGCTGGCGATGAATTTGCCGTCACCGAGGAGTTGGAAGAGCTCCATGATGGCTTTGGTGATCGGATAGAAAGCCTGTTTTTGGGCGAGGATGAGGGAATCGCTGACTTCGAGCATTGCGAAGGCGAAGGCGAGGAGGCCGCCGGCGATGAGGTTGGCGGCGATGAGGGGGAGCGTGATTTTGATGACCGATTTGAGCGGCGGGCAGCCGAGGTTTTGCGCGGCTTCTTCGAGGGTTTCGCTGGTCTGCTGGAAGCCTGCGGCGGCGGAGCGCACGACGTAGGGGAGGCGGCGGACGGAGTAGGCGATGATGAGGAGAATCGTGGGATCAACGACCGGGTTGAGGAACGAGAAGAATTTTCCTTCCTGGGACATCGCAAGGTAACCGAAGGCGAGGACGAGGCCGGGGACGGCGAGGGGCAGCATCGAGAGGAAATCGAGGATCTGGCGTCCGCGGATTTTGGTGCGGACGACGACGTAGGCGATGGCGATGCCTAGGAAAATGTCGATGACGGTGGAGATGCTGGCGAACTTCAGGCTGTTGGCGATGGCGGGGACGGTGAGGTCGTGGCCGAGGGCGATGGCGAAGTTTTCGAGGGTGTAATACTGCGGGAGGACGGTGCCATACCAGTCTTTGGAGAACGCGACGAGGGCGACGCCGAAGTGGGGGAGCACGGCGACGAAGGTGACGCCGCCGAAGAGCGCGGTGCAGAGGAGGGCGGGTCCGAGGGGGAGGGCTTTGGGGCCGCCGCTGCTGGTGGCCTTGGCCATCATGGCGTGGCCGGCGCGGCCGAAGAGACCTTTGCCGATGGCGTAGAGCGAAATCGAGGCGACGAGCATCACGGCGACGAGGGCGAAGGGCGCGGGGTTGGCGCCGATATCTTTGAGGCCGTAGAAAATCTGGACGCTGGTGACCTGCGCGTAGTCGAAGACGAGCGGGGTGCCGAGTTCGGTGAACGCCCAGATGAAGACGATGGTGCCGCCGGCGAAGAGGCCGGGCTTGATGAGCGGGAGCGTGATTTTAAAGAAGCGGCGGAAGCCGGTGCAGCCGAGATTCTCAGCGGCTTCCTCCATGGCGGGGTCGATGTTGGCGAGGGCGGCGACGGCGTTGAGGTAAATGATCGGGTAGAGCGTGAGCGCCTCGACGACGGCGATGCCCCAGAACTGGTTGGCGGCGAACCAATCGAAGGTCCAGCCGGGCGGGCGGAGGTTGAGTTCGATGATGAGGGCGTTGAGCGCGCCGTATTGCCCGAAGATCTGTTTGATGCCGATCGCGCCGACGAAGGGCGGCAAAATCATCGGGATGAGGACGAGGGAGCCGAGGATGGTTTTGCCGGGAAAGAGAAAGCGGTCGCTGATGAAGGCGAGCGGGAGGGCGATGAGGAGGGCGAGGGTGGTGGCGGCGCAGGCGAGGAGGAAGGAGTTGCGCAGGCCGGCGAGGTAGGTGGGATCGGAGAGGATGGTCGCGAGGTAGGCGAAGGTGAGGCGGCCGTCGGCGTCGATGAAGCCGCCGCGCAGGATCTGGTAGATCGGCCAAATGAAAAACGCCGCGAAGAACACGGCGGTAAACCCAAAGACGACTCGGGCAAAAGTCTGCGACATCGGCGGCGAGAGTGGTTGGGCCGCGCGAAGGGCGGCAAGGCGGAAACTGCGGCCGCGGCGGTCGAAGTTTCGGTTTCGAGTTTTTGGGGTTTCGGGTTGCGGGTTTCGGGTGCGGTTGGGGGGGCTGAGGATGCAACGGGATGGTTGGGCGGAGCGGAATGAGGCTCTCGCGAGTTTTTAGACCGGTGCCCGGAGCCAGGAACCGGACTTGGCGATGGCGTAAGGCCGAGCGCGGAGCGCACGGCCCACCTCGGAGGCGGACGGCGGGGCGAAAGGCAGGCGGGGCTTTTGACCGATTTGAATCGGACCTCGGCGACGAGACGCGGAGTTTGTAACCTAATAGGTTACAAGTTGGCCGGGGTCGCGGGGGATGCGGGAGGTGCGAGGGGTGTTTCGGCGCGGCGGCGGAGGAGGCCGCGGCGGGGGGCGAAGAAGAGGGCGGCGACGAAGACGAGGGCTTGCACGAGAACGATGCAGGCGGCGGGGGCGCCATCGATGAAGTAGCTGATATAAACGCCGGTGAGGGCGGAAGCGACGGCGACGAGGACGGCGACGAGCAACATGCGGTCAAAGCGTTGGGTGAGGAGCAGGGCGGTCGCGCCGGGTGTCACTAGGACCGCGATCACGAGGATCAGGCCGACGGCTTTCATCGCGGCCACGATCGCGATGGAGAGGAGAATCAAGAGGAGGTAAGTGAGGCCGCGGACGGATTGGCCGAGGGCGCGGGCGTGCGTGGGGTCGAAGCAGACGAGAAGAAGGTCTTTGCGCAGGGTGAGGATCACGACGAGCACCACCGCGGAGATGATCCCGGTTTCCCAAAGTTGCGCGGCGGAGATGCCGAGGATGTTGCCGAAGAGGATGTGATCGAGGTGGAGGTCGGAGGGGGTTTTGGAAAACAGCACCAGGCCGAAGGCGAAGAGGCCGGTGAAGACGACGCCCATGACGGTGTCTTCCTTGATGCGGCTGTTGGCTTTGACCCAGCCGGTGGCGACGGCGCAGAACAGGCCGCTGGCGAAGGCGCCGATGGCGAGGGGGATGCCGGCGATGTAGGCGAGGACGATGCCGGGGAGCACGGCGTGGGAGATGGCGTCGCCCATGAGCGACCAGCCACGCAGGACGAGAAAACACGAGAGCACGGCACCGACCGCGGCGATGAGCGCGCCGACGGCGAGGGCTTGTTGCATGAAGCCGAAGCGGAGGGGTTCGAGCAGGGTCTCGATCACGAGGCGGCCTCCTGGGCGCGGGCTTGGCGGAGAGCGCGACGGGCGGCGAGGACGCCGTGCTTGGGAGCGATGAGGAGCACAACGATGAAGATGAGCGTTTGCAGCGAGACGATGCAGCCGCCGGTGGCGCCGTCGAAAAAGTAGCTGAGGTAAGCGCCGACGAAGGAGGTGACGGTGCCGAGGGCGGCGCCGATGCGGAGCATGACGCTGAAGCGATCCGTGAGCAGGTAGGCGGTGGCGCCGGGAGTGACGAGCATGGCGACAACGAGCATGGCACCGACGGCCTGGAGGGCGGCCACGGCGGTGGCGGAGAGGAGCAGGAGGAGGGTGACGTGGAGCACGCCGACGCGGAGGCCGAGGGCGCGGGCTTGGTTGGGGTCGAAGCAGAAGAGCATCAGGTCGCGCCATTTTAGGGCGAGGACGAGCAGGCAGATCGCGGATACGATCACGACTTGGAGGACATCGGCGGGGGCGATGCCGAGGATGTTGCCGAAGATGATGCTCTTGAGGTCAACTTGGCTCGGGAAGAGCGAGATCAGGAGCAGGCCGAGGGCGAAGAAGGCGGTGAACACGATGCCGATGACGGCGTCTTCACGGACGGGAGTTTTGATTTTCACGAAGGCCATGGCGCCGGCGGCGAGGAGGCCGCTGGTAAACGCGCCGACGGCGAAGGGCAGGCCGAGGAGATAGGCGATGGCGACGCCGGGGACGACGGCGTGGGAGAGGGCGTCGCCCATGAGCGACCAACCTTTGAGCGTGACGAAACCGGAGAGCAGGCCGCAGACGCCGCCGATGAGGGCACTGGTCCACATGGCGGTGACCATGTAGTCGTAGTGGAAGGGGGTGAGCAGGGGCATGGGGAAGTAGTGAGTAGCGAGTAGCGGGTAGTGAGTAGGTCGGACAGAGAGGGGGCTGGGCGGAATCCGCGGATGATTGGAGGTCTGGGATGCTCGCTGCGCACTACCCGCTACTCGCTACTGTTTGCCTTTCTGTTCTGCTTCGCGGTCGGAGATGAGTTTCTCACGGCCGGCGCGGTCGAGGTATTCGAGGTGGCCGCTCTTGCCGAGGACGAGGGGGCGTTCGTCGTCGGTGAGGACGGTGACTTGGCGGCCGTCGTGGTCTTGGACGGTGGATTGGGCGAGGTCGAAGTGACGGAGGGCGCCGCCGAAGGCCTGGGTGAGATTGGCGGCGGTGAAGACCTCGGACGTGGGGCCGTAGGCGAGGACGGTGCGGTTGATGAGGACGACTTGGTCGCAGAATTCGGGGACGGAGCCGAGATTGTGGGTGGAAACGAGAATGAGACAGCCCTCGTCGCGGAGTTCGCGGAGGAGGGTGACGATGGCTTCCTCGGTCTTCACATCGACGCCGGTGAAAGGCTCGTCGAGGAGAATGAAGCGGCCGCGCTGGGCGAGGGCGCGGGCGACGAAGACGCGTTTTTTTTGGCCGCCGGAGAGTTCGCCGATCTGGCGGTCGCGGTAGTCCCACATGCCGACGCGGCGCAGGCTCTCCTCGACGGCGGCGTGGTCGGCGGCGCGGGCAATGCGGAGGAAATTCATGTAACCGTAGCGGCCCATCATGACGACATCGTGAACGCTGACGGGGAAACTCCAGTCCACTTCTTCGGTCTGGGGGACGTAGGCGACCCAACTCGATTTCTGGGCTTCGCGCACGGGGCGGCCGTTGATCTCGACGCGGCCGACGGTAGGCGTGATGAAGCCCATCAGGGATTTGAAGAGAGTGGATTTGCCCGAACCGTTGACGCCGACGAGGGCGCAGATGGTGCCACCCTCAAGGCGGAAGCTCGCGCCGCGGAGTGCGGTGTGGCCGTTGGGATACGTCACGGACACGTCGATGGCGGCGAGGCTGAGCGGTGCGGGCGTGGCGGTGGACATGAGGGAGATGGAAATTCAGTTGAGAGCTGAGAGCTGAGAGTTGAGCGCCCGATCTGCTGAGCGTAGGCGGGCGCGGGTAGGCCGCGCGGAGACGTTCACCGTTTGGTTTTGCGCGATAGCTTTGCTTTCGGTGTTGGACTGCATGGATACGGTTTAGTAGCGGACGGAGAGGCCGAGGAAGGGCTGGAGATCGGGTGCGGAGCGGGTGAGACCGACATTGCAGCCGGCGTCGAGTTGCACGTTTTGAGCCACGGCGTAAGTGAGACCGAAGTCGAACTGGCAGACCCAGGGCGCGCCGCGCTCGTTGCTGATCGAGGCGACGAGTTCGAGATAGCCGCCGAGTTTTTTGGTGAGGTCGCGGCTGACGGTGATGCTGTTGAGCCAGGTGGCGCGGCGGTGGCGGCCGGTATCGTCGGCCAGCCAGTCGAGTTCCGTCATGAGGCCGATGCCGACGTCATTGGACAGGTTGAAAGCGAGGGGAACGATAAGGCCGCCCTCGACGAGGTCGTTGCCGGCGTCGCCGAGGCGGAGCGGAAGTTTTACGAACGGCATGAGGGCGAAGGCGGTGTCGCCGCCGTCGTTGCCCCAGAGGTTCATTTTAAGGCGGAGGGTGAGGTCGCCCCAGTCGCGCGTGGTCGTAGTGATGCCGCCGGTGCGGACGCGTTCGCGGGAATAGTTGTCGAAGATGAACTGGAGATCGGCGCGGTTGGTGAGGCCGAGTTTCAGATTGATGGGGGCGACGTTGAGGGTCGTGGTGCGCGTGCCGGCGTCGCGGTCGAGGGTGTAGTTGAAAAAATCCATCTCCAACTGCCAGTGGCCGGCATCGACGGTGTAGGGGCTTTCGGTCTGGTCGGGGCGGTCCGTGCTGAGGTCGCGCAGCAACGTGGTCGGCGTGGGGTTGAAAAGCGTGTAACGCGATTTATCGACGACGGCCTCGGCGGCATGGAGGGCGACCGCAGAGAGGAAGGCGGTGAGAGCTGCGAGATGGAGGGTGGCTCTGGTCATGGTGCGGCGGTGGCAAGGAAGGCTTTCACGATAGCATCGGCGTTGTATTGGAGTAGCGCGAGGTAGCTGGGCGCGGGGCCTTTGGCGTCGGTGAGGGAGTCCACGTAGAGGACACCGCCGTAGCGGGCGCCGGTTTCCTTGGCGACCTGACGAGCGGGTTTGTCGCTGACGGTGCTCTCGCTGAAGACGACGGGGATTTTGTTTTTACGAACGAGGTCGATCACGCGCTGGACTTGCTGGGGCGTGCCCTGGGCGTCGGCGTTGATGGGCCAGAGGTAGAGTTGCTGGAGACCGTAGTCGCGGCACAGGTAGGAAAACGCGCCCTCGCTGGTGACGAGCCAGCGCTGGGCGGCGGGGATGCGCTCGAGTTGGGCGCGGACGGGGGCGTCGAGGGCGCGGATTTTGGCGGAGTAGGCCTCGGCGTTGGCGGTGTAAGCGGCGGCGTGGGCGGGATCGAGTTTGGCGAGCGCGGCGCGGATATTTTCGACGTAGCGGAGGGCGTTGGCGGGAGACATCCACGCGTGGGGATTGGGTTTGCCGGTGTAGGGGCCCTCGGTGATGCCCATGGGGGCGATGCCGGTGGTGAGCACGGCGGAGGGGACGTTGCGGACGTTGTCGAAAAATTTCTCAAACCAGCGCTCGAGGTTCATGCCGTTCCAGAGCACCAGAGAAGCGCGCTGGGTTTTGACGATGTCTTTCGGCGTGGGCTCGTAGCCGTGGATTTCAGAGCCGGGCTTGGTGAGGGATTCGACGTCGGCGTGCTCGCCGGCGACGTTTTTGGCCATGTCGGCGAGGATGGTGAAGGTGGTGAGGACGCGGGGGCGGGGGGCGTCGGCGGCACGGGCGAAGGGGACGAAGGCGAGTGCCAGGGTCAGGGCGAGGGCGAGCCACGCGGGGCGGGCCAGCCTTTGTTGGGTGAGAATAGATTTGTTAGCCACGACTATAAACGGGAACTGTTAAAAGTTAGGTGCAACTAAAAAATATTGCGGGGTTGAATTATTTTCGGAGCGTCCGCAGCGTCACCGGCCGTGTCGTCCCTCACCCCGCGCTCCGCTCCCAAGAAGAAAACCGCCGTTGCTCCGGCCAAGACTCCGCGTGCGGCCAAAGCGGGTCCGGCGAAGCATTCGGCGGCGCGCGAGGACTATCTGGAGTGCATCTCGCAGCTCATCGGCAGCAAGGGTTACGCGCGCGCGGTGGACATCGCGGCGACGTTGGACATCGCGCAGGCGAGCGTGACGAATATGACGCAGCGGCTGGCGACCGAAGGGTTGCTCAAATATGAGAAATACCGGGGTGTCACGCTGACCGACGAAGGCGAGAAGCTGGCGGATGCGATCATCCAGCGGCACGAGATTCTCACGCGGCTGTTGCGGCATTTTGGTCTGGACGAGGCAATCATCTATCGGGACGTCGAGGGGATGGAGCACCACGTGAGCCGGCAGGCGCTGAGAGGTTTCAATGCGCTGACCGAGGAGTTGGACGCGAATCCCGATCTCGTGAAGCGGGTGCGGGCGGCCATGATCTGACGGGCCGAAAGTTTTCCGGGAATTTCGTGCGTGGGCTCCTTGCCAAGGACGTGGCGGGCACTACCTGTAGCCAATGCCAGTGAGTCGGAATACCCGTCCGCATCACGTCCTGCGCGCAAGCGCCCGACGTTGGCTCGGCGTCCTGTCATTGGTGGTGACGGCGACGGTTAAACTCGGAGCGGATGAAATCACGGATGTCCGCAAAGAATTTCTGAAAGGCGACTACGCCTCGGCGGTCAAAGCGGCGGCGGTGGGTGTGAAGGAAACCCCCGGAGACGAGGAGTGGCACCTGCTGCATATTGACGTGTTACTCGCGCTCGGCCGGGCGGACGAGGCGGACCGCGCGCTGACGGAAGGATTGGGTCGGGTGCCCCAGAGCCTGCGCTTGCACTGGATCGGGCGCGAAGTGGCGTTTGCCAATGGGCGGCCGGAGCGGGCGACGAAGCTTTTGGAAAGTCTGCGGGAGCTTTACGCCAACCGGCCGTCGGCCTATCGGACGGCGCCCGATCTCGTGGTGTTTGGTCGCGCGGCGTTGCTGCTGGGCGCGGACCCGAAGGATGTGCTCACGCGAGTCTATGCCGTCGCGCAAAAAGCCGCGCCGACGTTGCGCGATACGTATCTGGCGCGCGGCGAACTGGCGCTGGAGAAACACGATTTTGCGCTCGCAGCCACGGCGTTTGAGGAAGGCCTCAAGCAGTTGCCCGATGATCCGGATTTGAACTGCGGTCTCGCCCGAGCGCATGAAGTGGGGGACCGGAAGTCGATGCTGGCCGCTCTGGAGAAAGCGCTGGAGGCGAATCCGCGACATGGGCCGAGCCTGCTCTTGCGCGCCGACCATGCCATCGATGGTGAGCGCTATGCGGACGCCGAGGTGGATATCGCAAAGATCCTCGAGGTGAATCCCGACCAGCCCGATGCCTGGGCTTTGCGTGCGGTGCTGGCGCATCTGCGCAATGGCGTCGCAGCCGAACGATTCGCGCGTGAAAGTGCGTTGCGCACTTGGTCGACGAATCCGCGCGTGGACTGGCGCATCGGCCAGAAGCTGTCGTTGAAATATCGGTTTGCCGAGGGTGCGGCGCGTCAGCGGCAGGCGTTGAAATTTGATCCCGCGTATCTGCCGGCGAAAGCGCAGCTCGCGAGCGATCTACTGCGGCTGGGCGAGGAAGTCGAAGGCTGGCAACTCGCGCAGGAGGTGAAGAAGGAGGACGGCTACGACGTGGAGGCGTTCAATCTCGTCACGCTGCACGACACAATGGTCAAATATGCCACGCTGAAGGACGACGACTTTGTGGTGCGTATGACGAAGCACGAGTCGGCGGTTTATGGGCCGCAGGTCTTGGAGCTGCTTGGACGCGCGAAGCGCGCGCTGGTGGAGAAATACGGCGCGGAACTGGCGAAGCCGACCTACGTCGATATTTTTGCCGACCCGAAGGATTTTGCGGTGCGCACGTTTGGCTTGCCGGACATTCCGGGTTTTTTGGGTGTGTGTTTTGGGCGGGTCGTCACGGCGAACAGCCCGGCATCGACCGCGAGCGGTTCGACCAACTGGCAGTCGGTGCTGTGGCATGAGTTTTGTCACGTGGTCACGCTCCAGCTCACGCAGAACAAAATGCCGCGATGGCTGAGCGAAGGCATTTCGGTTTACGAGGAGCGTCAGGCCAACCCGGCGTGGGGGCAGCATATGACGCCGGTTTATCGGGAGATGATTTTGAAAAACGAGGCGGGCAAGGGCGGACTCACGCCGGTCGGTGTGATGAGCGCGGCGTTTTTGGCGCCGCCCACGCCGGAGCACCTGCAGTTCGCTTATTTTCAGGCGTCGCTGGTCGTGGAGTTCTTCATTGAGAAACACGGTCTGAATAAATTGCGGGCGGTGCTAAACGACCTGCGCGGCGGGATCGAAATCAACCGCGCGCTGGAGACTCACATCGCGCCGATGGAGGAGATCGAAACGACATTTGCCGCCTACGCGAAGGCACGCGCCAGCGAACTTGGGACGAAACTCAATTGGGAGAAGCCCGCGTCCGAGCTTTTCCGGCCCGGCTCTGAGGCGAAGTTGCGGGAGTGGAGTAATTCGCGGCCAAACAATTACTGGCTGGAGTTGCAGCGCATTCGCACGCTGCTCGACGACAAACAGTGGGCGGAAGCCAAGGTGGCGCTGAACAGTCTCCTCCAGCGTTATCCTGAACCGCGTGGTGGCGAGAGTGCGCTACGGTCGCTGGCACAGGTGCAGCGCGAGTTGGGCGAGACAGCGGCGGAGCGCGCGACGCTGGCGAAATTTGCCGCGCTCGATGGCGAGGCGCCCGATGCCTACCTCCGGCTTACGGAACTGGGCATCGCCGAACGCGATTGGGCGGACGTGGCGCTGAATGCCCAGCGCTTTTTGCAGATCAATCCGCTGGTGGCCGCGCCCTGGCGTGCGCTCGCGCAGGCGTCGGCGGGGACGGGCGATGATGCGACGGCGATCACGGCCAATCGCACGCTACTCCAGCTCGATCCGGCGAATCCGGCGGAGGTGCACTTCGAACTCGCGCGGCTGTTGCACCACGACGGCGATCCCGAGGCGCGGCGGCAGGTGTTGCTGGCGCTCGAAGAAGCTCCGCGGCATCGGGCGGCGCTGAACCTGCTTTTGGCGTTGGACGTTCCGCCGGTCGGCTCGGCAGAGGTGAAATCCACCCCATGAAAAAAGCCTGCCTGTTGCTCGCACTCTTCACGCCGTTTTCAAGTGTGTTGCTCGCGCAGGGATGGTTTGGCGCCGAGGGCGGGTTCATCGACGAGTCCACGAAGACCGCCCGTGAAGTCGCCTCGCACAGCACGGGCACACCGGTTTGGACCAACCCGCGCGGGTTCGACAAAGACGTGTTTACGTTTGCGCGCATCCGTTACTCGGGCGGTGGGCGGGCGATGGCGGGTGGTTTTGGCGGGCGGTTTGGCGGCGGCTTTGGCCGGCGCGGTCGGCCCAACTCGTGGCAAACGGATACGCCCGACAGCGATCTCAACCTTTCCTTCCGGCTCCAGCAGATGACCTCAATGAAGGTCGATCCCGATGGGCGCTACATCCGGCTCACCGATCCCGAGTTGGTGAACTACCCGTTTATCTACATCGTCGAACCCGGAGGGCTGGCCCTGAGTGGCGACGAGGCTGCGGCGCTGCGGCGGTATCTGTTGAATGGTGGATTTCTGATGCTCGATGATTTCTGGGGCGCGGCGCAGTGGGCCAATATGGAAGGCGAGCTCAAGAAGGCGTTTCCCGAGCGCACGTTTGCCGAACTGTCACTCGCGCACCCCATCTATCACTGCGTTTTCGAAATCAAAGCGAAGGGGCAGGTGCCGAGCGTGCGCCTCGGCGAGGCCAGCCAATATGATCCCGAGCATCGCACGTGGGAAGATCACGGCCCCGACAGCGAAACGGTGCATCACCGCGGACTCTTCGACGACAAGGGCCGATTGATGGTGTTGGCCACGCACAACACCGACAACGGCGACGGCTGGGAGCGCGAGGGCGAGAGCGACTACTATTTTCATAATTTCTCGGAAAAAATAGCCTATCCGCTCGGGATTAATGTCATGTTCTATATCATGACCCATTGAGCATGGCAGCACGGCAAACATTCCTGCGGTGGGTGGCGATGATCGGCGTCGTGGCGGGTGGTGCGTCGATGGGTTTTTGCCAGCCGCGACCGCCGGAGGGCTTTGGCGGATTTCGCGGCGGTGGCGGCGGTGACAGCGGTCCGTATATTCGCACGGAAGGCGGTGTGGTGATCGACGAGGACAACGTTCACTCGGCGCGCGAGACCGCTTCGCATAGCACGGGAACGCCGGAGTGGACGAACCGCGCGGGTTTTGAGAAGGACGTGTTCACGTT
>JANXLP010000053.1 GCA_025355125.1 Opitutaceae bacterium
GCACGGGACTGGGCGGTGCGCTTATCGTGTCTGGCGCCGTCGTGCTCGCGATGAAGTGATGTTTGATAGCTATCCGCTTTTGGAATCCGACACCTTTATTCCTCCTAAGCTGAGGACACCGTTTCAGGGTGTTCGCCACGCCATTTTCTGGCAGCGCGTGATTCAAACGCTGGTGCTCGGCTATTTTATACTCGGAGTTGCGGCGCACTGGCAGGCAAAGGACGGCTTCGCCTCTTTCATTCATTTCGGAGAAATGTTCGCTCCCGTGCGTCTGCCCGAGTTACGCGGGACGCCGCTCACGGCTTACCCTCGCGCGGGATACGACGGACAGTTTTACGCCCAACTTGCGGTCACGCCCGATGTGACGAACCCGGCGGTCCAACAGTCGCTCGACAATCCGCGATACCGCGCTCGGCGTATCTTGCTGCCGGTGTTCGCGCACGGGCTGGGGGCTGGACGGTCTGCTCAGGTTATCCAAGTTTACGCACTATTGAACGTGGCTGCGTGGTTCGCCTTTGCCGGGTGGTTGCACCGCCGCACGGCTCCGCACGGTTTGGGCGGCACGCTGGTGTGGTCCTGCGCGTTGCTCAGCCTGGGGGTGCTCGACAGCGTCCAACTCGCGCTCACCGATCTGCCGGCGACCGTTTTCATCGTCGGAGCGGTCGTCGCCATGGAACGCAACCACCGTTGGATTGCCGCCGTGGCGTTGACCGCCGGCGGACTCACGCGCGAAACCAGCGCGCTCGCCGCCGGGCTGTTTGCGCCCCAAGGCTGGCAGCCGAGTCGCTCATCGTCTTCGCGTTTTCTCGCGGGAGCGTCGTCCTTGCTTCCCCTCGCCATCTGGCTGTTCTATCTCAATCACGCTGTTCCGGCCGGCAACTATGGCGTGGAAGGCAACTTCGACTGGCCCGGTGCGGCCATGGTGCGTAATCTGTGGCTGTGTGTTACGACGATCTTTTCCGGTGAACCGCATTTGCGGCATTATTTTGGTCCGCTTGCGATGATCGGTCTCGGCTATCAGTCGTGCCATGTGATCCGGCACGCGTGGAAAGGCGGCTCTGTGTGGGCGCGCGCGGCGCTGCCTTTCGCGCTGCTTTTCTGGGTTCTTGGCGATTCGGTGTGGTCTGGTTACTGGGCGGTGGCGCGTGCTTGTTTGCCGATGAGCGTGGGTTTCTTTTTGCTCATTCCGTATGATCGCAACCTGCCGTGGCGTCTGGTGCTGACCGCTTTGTATCTCCCTCATGCCGTCTATCGGTTTTGGCCTGATTTTCCGTGAGCCCGCAAGCCGGATCAAAAAGCGGTTGTTTATGAATGTAGCGCCGGTGGGTTTGGTTCTGCTTTTTATGATCGGCCCCGAATCGGCCCGGCCCACACACGGAGGTGGAACCTCCCAGCGCCCGGGCTTGCCCCAGGGATCAGGGTGTGGCCTGGGCGGCGGGCTCGCGCTTGAGGAGTTGCGTGCGCAGGTAGGCGTCAGGTTGGGCTTTGCGGTAGGCGGTGAGCCAGAGGCTGGAGAGCATCTCGCCGCCGCGGAGCAGTTGTTCGCTGATGTAGGCGCGTCCCGGGGCGGTGGGGTTGTTGTTGGAGTCCGCCTTGAGGACGCCGGATTGGTCGAGTCGGTAGAGAGGCTCGACTTGGGCGTGGGTGGCGGTGAGGTAGGCGAGCACGTCGGTGAAGATCGGGTCGCGTTCGGCGGACGTGGGAGCGGCGGGGGTTTCGAGGACGCGGGCGGGTTTGGCGCGGGGGAGGAGCTCGGCTTCGGTGATGTTGGTTTTCGCAATGAAGCCGCCGTCGATCCAGGCGTGGAAGCGCGCCCACGTGGTGTAGTGGTGGGGGTTGTCGCCGACCCAGCCGTTGTGGTGTTTGGTGACGTGGAGGGGTTGGGAGCCGTCGCCCACGTAGTGGCCCATCACGCCCATGATGTAGAGGGCGTTGGCGCGGGCGTTGGCGATCTCGTCGGGCGTGCCGTATTGCTCGTAGGTCTTGAGGTAGGAGAAGGCGGACTTGAGCTTGCCGTAGTTCTCGGTGATCGACCAAGGAAGGAAGCCGATGAGCTCGGCGACGTGGTCCTTGTTTTTGTCGGGGTTGATAACGACGAATTTTTCCGGATGCGCGGCGCGGGCGGCGGCGAGCTGGACGGCGAAGACGTAGCGGAATTCGGTGAGTTTTTCCAACGGGATGCCGGCGTCGTCCAAGCCTTCCATGTCTAGGTAATGGTCGGGCTTGTTCTCGTGCTGGAGAGGGAGGTCGGGGGTGTTGCGCCAGCGGTCGGGTTCGCCGGCGAGGAAGGCGATGCGGGCGGCGGCCTCGGGGGTTTTGACAAAGGAGGGGAAATCCGCCGGGAGGCCGGCGAGGGCGAGCTGGTTGACGATGCGGTGTCCGGGGTAGTCCCAGGCGCGGCAATCGAGAACGGCCAGCGGCAGAAGGGCGACAAAGGCGAGTTGGCGAAGGTGCATAAGTCTGGGATTGGCCGAGGGGCATGATTGTTCCCAGCCTTTTCGACGCCTATCGCTTGGATTCAATGGGAATTATCAGCCTCGAAAAGCACGCGGTAATGCCCCAAACATCCCGCGATGCGTCGTGTGCTGACGGGAATTTTCATTTTGCTGCTGTTGGGCGGACGCGTGCTGGCGGCTGATGACGAGGCGGCGCGGGTCATCATCCTTGCCAACCGTGATGACGCGGAGTCGATGAAACTGGCGCGGTATTACGCTGACCGACGGGGGGTGCCGCCTGCCAATATCATCGCGCTGAAGCTGTCGCTCGCGGAGTCGATCGGTTGGCATACGTTTGTGCCGACGTTGTTTCAGCCCTTGCAGGAGGAACTGGTGAGACGTGGCTGGATTGATGGCATCGGGATGGAGGCGTGGGACGCGATGGAGCGGAGGAAATATGCGATGTCCGGGCACAAGATTTCCTATCTCGTGGTGTGCCGGGGCGTGCCGCTGAAGGTGACTGGCGAGATGGACATGCCGATAGTGACGACGGGTCTGGCAGCCACGCCGGCGTTCCGCACGCATACGGCGGCGGTGGACTCGGAGCTGGCGTTGCTGGCGCAGAGCGGGACGCCAACGATCGCGTTTGTGCCGAATCCGCTGTTTAAAAACGACCGGCCGTCGGCTTTGGATTTGGGGCAGATCGTGAAGGTGAGCCGTCTGGACGGGCCGACGCTCGAGGCGGCGCGGCGGCTCGTCGATCATGCGATCGAGGCGGAGCAGACCGGGTTGATCGGGCGCAGTTACGTCGATACTGGGGGAATCCACCACGAGGGCGACGTGTGGCTGGAAGACACGGCGAAGCAGATGGCGGCGCTGGATTTCGACGGGGACGTGGACCGCGCGCCGAGCACGTTTCCGGAGTGGGCGCGCTTTGACGCGCCGGCGCTTTATTTCGGCTGGTATACGAGCGATGTGAACGGACCGTGTGTGCAGCCGGGCTTCGTGTTCCCGCCGGGAGCAATCGCGCTCCACATCCACAGCTACTCGGCGGAGACGGTGCAGTCGCCGTTGCGCGGCTGGGTCGGACCGTTGGTAGCGCGCGGGGTGACGGCGACTTTTGGCAACGTGACGGAGCCGTATCTGGAGTTCACCCACCAGCCGCAGCTCATCATGAAGGCGCTTGCGCGGGGGGATTCACTGGGGGACGCGGCGTCCTATGCCGTGCGCGTTTATAGCTGGCAGGCGATCGTGATCGGCGATCCGCTTTATCGGCCGTTCAAGGTTTCGTTTGAGGAGCAGTGGGCGCATCGGGACAAAATCGCGCCAGAACGGCGCCCCTACGTGGTGTTGCGCCGGATGAGGCAACTGGATCGCGACGGGAAGCGCGACCAGGCGATCTGGATCGGGCTGGAGGAGCAAAAGACGAGCCCGAGTGCGGCGGTGGCGTTGGGCATCGCGGACCTGCAAAAAGCGGCCGGCGATGTCGAAGGTGAGCGCATGGCGCTGGCGTCGGTCGTCGCGCGACGGAGTTTCTTGGTGACGGATGCGCCGACCGAGGCGGTCGTCGCCGGGCGTTTGGGGGAAGCGGGAGAGCTAAAGCTCGCGCTGGAACTGTGGCGGCGAGTGCTGGGCGTCCGCACGCTCTCGAAGGAGATGCGGATCGAGTGGTTGCGGCAGGGGCAGGGTGCGGCGCTGGCCGCGCAGGATGCCACCCAGGCGGGCCGCTGGCGTGACGAGCTGAAGACTTTGCTGCCGCCCCCGCCGGAAACGGGCAAGTGACCGCGAGACGCGCCGATCAGACCTTATCCACGATCTTGTCGGCGAGGCCGTAAGCGATGGCTTCGGAGGCATTGAGGTAAAAATCGCGGTCGGTGTCGCGGTTGATGACTTCGATGGGCTGGCCGGAGGCGTTGGCGAGAATCTGGTTCAGCTCGGAGCGGAGTTTTTCCATTTCGCGGGCCTGAATGTTGATGTCGGTCGCGGGGCCGACCATGCGGCCGGAGATGAGCGGCTGGTGGATGAGGACGCGCGAGTGCGGGTAAAGCAGGCGGCGGCCTTTTTTCGCGCCGGAGAGGAGGATGGAGCCCATCGAGGCGGCCATGCCGGTCACAATGACGGTGATGGGCGAGGTGATCATCTGCATGGTGTCGTAAACGGCCATGCCGGCGGTGATGGAGCCGCCGGGGGTGTTGATGTAAAAGTAGATTTCCTTACCGGGGGCGAGGGCTTCGAGGTAGAGGAGTTTTTCGGTGATGTCCTTGGCGGTCTCGTCTGTGACGGCGCCCCAGAGGAAGATCTTACGCTCATCGAGAAACTTTTTCTGAATGAGCATGGCGACGGGCGCGGAGGATTTTTTGGCGGTGGCGTCGGCGGCCTTGTCGTCGTCGTCCTCGTCATCGTCGGCGCGGGGGAGGGGGGCGGAGAGACCGGGCTGGAGATTGTCGAAATGCATATGAGGATTACGTTGAGAAACGGGTGCGGGTTGGCAAGTTCTCAGGCGAAATGGGTCGTCGGAGCGGTTATTTCCAGAGATTGTGAAAATGATGCACCGGGCCGTGGCCGGAGCCAACATCGAGTTCGCCGGAGGTGGCGATGGCGGAGGTGAGGTAAGTCTTGGCGGCGCGGATGGCGTCGACGGGGTTGGCGTGCTGCGGGAGTAACGCGGCGATGGCGGCGGAGAGCGTGCAGCCGGTGCCGTGGGTGTTCTTGGTGGCGATGCGGGTGGCGGGTAGCTCGAACTGGGAGGTGCCGTCGTCGATGATGTCGGTGCTCTCGGCGCCGTCGAGATGGCCGCCTTTCAGGACAACGATGCACGGGCCGAGCGCATGAAGGGCGCGGGCGGCGGCGCGCATGTCGGCGAGGGTGCGGATGGGCGCGCAGGCGAGGAGGACTTCGGCTTCGGGGAGGTTGGGGGTGATGATTTCGGCGAGCGGGAGTATTTGGCTGAGTAACGCGGCGACTGCGTCGGGTGAGAGCAGGTGATGGCCGCTTTTGGAGACCATGACGGGATCGACGACGAGGCGGCGGACGCCGTGGCGGCGCAGGGCGGCGGCGACAGTGGCGACGACCTCGGCGGTGCCGAGCATGCCGAGCTTTACAGAGTCGATGCGGACGTCGGCGAAGAGGGTGTCGAGCTGTTGGGCGATGAAGGCGGCGGGGACGGGTTGCACGCTGGTGACGCCTTGGGTGTTTTGCGCGGTGAGGGCGACGACGACGCCGGTGCCGTAGGCTCCGAGGGCGGAGAACGTCTTTAAATCGGCGAGGAGACCGGCTCCGCCCGATGGATCGACGCCGGCGATACTGAGGACATTGGGAATCATGTCTCGTGGCATGGGGAGCGTGGCTTGCGGGGGTGTCAATCGCGGGGCTGCGACAAAAAAAGACCCGCCGGTTTGGGCGGGTCCTGAACGGCTCAGATGAGGCCGAGCTTCATTTTGCCTTCTTCGGAAATCATCGATTGGTTCCACGCGGGTTCCCAGGTGATGCGGACATCTGCAGAGGCGACGCCGGGCACGAGGAGAATTTTGGTTTTGGCATCTTCGGCGATGGCGGGGCCCATGCCGCAGCCGGGGGCAGTGAGGGTCATGGCGACGCCGACTTTGTAGGCGGGGGCGTCGGCGGGGTTGGGCGCGGGCAGGGCCTCGATGTCCATCGAGTAAACGAGGCCGAGATCGACGATGTTTACCGGGATTTCGGGGTCATAGACTTTCTTGAGCTGGTCCCAGACGGCGGCGGGGTCGGGCGCGCCATCGACCAAGGTCGCGGCGTCAACTGAGGTCAACGATGGCTTCGCCGATGGCGTCACCGTCTTTGCCGTCGATGCGGTAGAGGCCGGCGTCGCCTTGCACGGTGAACG
>JANXLP010000102.1 GCA_025355125.1 Opitutaceae bacterium
GGCTCCCCGCTCCGCCACGATATTAAATTTCTCATCGGGCTCTCTTCCACCCAACAAAACGACGAGGAGAAAAAACGCCTCGATACCTATCACCGCGACCACATTTACGCTCCGCTGCGCGCAGCTCTGGAACCCGAAGCCCACGCCGTCCGCCGCCTCCTGAGCGAACAAATCCACTACGAGCTCACCTTCCCCATGACCCTCGCCTCGGGCGAACGCGCTGAACCCCTCCCCGCGCACGTCCTCATCCGCGGCCAATACGACAAACCCGGCGAACTCGTCACGCCGACCACTCCCGCCTTCCTCCCCCCGCTCGTCGCTTCCGGCCCACGCCCATCCCGTCTCGATCTCGCCCACTGGATCGTAGATGAAAAAAATCCGCTTACAGCACGCGTGACCGTGAACCGCTTCTGGCAACAACTCCTCGGCGCCGGCCTCGTCCGCACGCCCGGCGATTTCGGCGCGCAGGGCGATCCACCCACGCACCCCGAATTACTCGACTGGCTCGCCAGCGAGTTTGCCCGCTCCGGCTGGGACGTGAAACACCTCGTCCACCCCATCGTCACCTCGCGCACCTATCGCCAGAGCTCCGATGTCACGCCCGCCCTCCTCGAACTCGATCCCACCAACAAGCTTCTCTCCCGCAGTCCGCGCTTCCGCCTCGACGGCGAGGTGCTCCGCGATCAGGCCCTCGCCCTCGGTGGCCTCCTCGAGCCCGCCATCGGCGGCACGCCCGTCCGCCCTTACCAGCCGATCAACATCTGGGAGCCCGTCGCCTTCGGGGGCAGCAACACCAAAACCTACGTGCAGGATCACGGCGCCGCCCTCTATCGCCGCAGCCTATACACCTTCTGGAAACGCACCGCGCCCGCACCGTCGTTCACCACCTTCGATTCGCCCTCCCGCGAAACCTTCTGCACCGGCCGCGGCCGTTCCAACACCCCGCTGCAAGCCCTCGCCCTCATGAACGACGTGCAACACTTCGAAGCCGCCCGCGCCTTCGCCGAACGCCTGCTCGCCGAAAAATCCACCGAAGCGCAGCGCCTCGACTTCGCCTTCCGCAAAGTCACCGCCCGCGCCCCCACGCCCGACGAACACGCTCTCCTCGTCGAAGCCCTCGCCACCCACCGCGCGCATTTCAACCAAGACACCGCCGCCGCCGAAAAAATCCTCACCAACGGCGAGTCAAAATCCACTTCCACCGCGCCCGCTCCCGAGATCGCCGCCTGGACGATGGTCGCCAACCTGCTCCTCAACCTCGACGAGGTCGTCACCCGCAACTGAGCACGCCATGAATCCCGCCCACGCCTACCTGAATCACCTCACGCGCCGCCAGTTCTTCGCCGGCGCCGGCCTCGCGATGGGCGGCGTCGCCCTCGACCTGCTCACCCCGCGCCTCCGCGCCGCCGGCCCGACGCTCAACTCTCCGCCCTCAACTCTCAACCCCGCCCCTACCCGCATTCATCCGACCCTGCCGGGCTTCCCTCATTTCGCCCCGAAGGCGAAACGCATCATCTATCTCCACATGAACGGCGGGCCCTCGCAGCTCGACACGTTCGACTACAAGCCCGGCCTCCAATCGCACTTCAACGTCGAGCTCCCCGCCTCCATCCGCGCCGGCCAGCGCATCACCACGATGACGAGCGGCCAGGCGAAATTCCCCGTCGCGCCCTCACTCTTCAAATTTGCCCAATACGGCAAAAACGGGACTTGGGTCAGCGAACTCCTCCCGTGGACCGCCAAGCTCGTGGACGACATCGCCATCGTCCGCTCCGTCCACACCAACGCGATCAACCACGATCCCGCCTGCACGTTCCTCATGACCGGCAGCGAGCTCCCCGGCAAAGCCAGCCTCGGCTCGTGGCTCTCCTACGGTCTCGGCAGCGAGAACAACAATCTTCCCGCCTTCGTCGTCCTCACGCCGAAGTGGTCGTCAAAGGTCGCCGCGCAGGCGCTCTTCACGCGCATGTGGAGCAGCGGTTTTCTCCCGAGCTCGCACAACGGCGTCGCCCTCCGCGCCCAGGGAGATCCCGTGCTCTTCCTCGAAAATCCCAACGGCGTCGATGCCTCCACACGCCGCGCGATGCTCGATTCCCTCGCGAAATTCAACCACATGGCGCAGGCCCGCCACGGCGATCCCGAGACGCTCAACCGCATCGCCCAATACGAGATGGCGTTCCGCATGCAGACGAGCGTGCCCGACCTCACGAATTTCGCCGACGAGACCCCCGCCACGCTCGACCTCTACGGCCCCGACGTAAAAACGCCCGGCACCTTCGCCGCCAGTTGCCTCCTCGCCCGCCGCCTCGCCGAGCGCGATGTGCGCGTCGTGCAGATTCTCCACCGCGGCTGGGACCAACACGGCAACCTCCCCGGCGACCATCGCCTCCAGTGCGGCGACACCGACCAGGCCTGCTACGCGCTCATCACCGACCTCAAACAACGCGGCCTCCTCGACGACACGTTGGTCGTCTGGGCCGGCGAATTCGGCCGTACCGTCTATTCGCAGGGCACGCTCACGCAGACCAACTACGGCCGCGACCATCACCCGCGCTGCTTCAGCGTCTGGCTCGCCGGCGGCGGCGTGAAGCCCGGCGTCGTTCACGGCGAGACCGACGATTTTTCCTACAACATCGTCCGCGATCCCGTGAGCCTCTACGACCTCAACGCCACCATTCTCCACAGCCTCGGCGTCGATCACTCAAAATTCTCCTTCAAATCCCAAGGCCTCGACCAACGCCTCACCGGCGACGAACCCGCCCGCGTCGTCTCCGAAATCCTCGCCTGAAAGCAGGGCGGACTTCAGTCCGCCGTCCCCCCGCGCCTCCGTGTCTCCGGGATTAAAATTCCGGTTTTGTTATTCCGACTGTCGCCGTTGAAACGCCTCGCCCTCCAGCTCTACCGCTTCGCCGTCATCGCCACCATCGCGTGGCTCATCCGCGACCTCGCCGTCCGCCAGCGCATCCAGGGCGAGTCCGCCGTCACCGCCGCCGAAATCGTCTCCCTCCTCCCCGGCGCCGCCCAACTCCGCCCCGACGATTCCGCCCGCGACGGCCTCTTCGTCCTCGACCGCGCCGGCCGCGAACTCGGCTACGTCGTCCGCACCCAGCCGCGTTGCCGCGACATCATTGGCTACGCTGGCGTCACCGATGCGCTGGTCGTGCTCGATCCGAATTGGAAAATCCTCGGCCTGAAAATCCACGTATCCGAAGACACCACGAGCTACGTCCACGATGTCTCCATTGATCGCCACTTCCTAAAAAAATGGAATGGCCTCACTTGGGACGCCGCTGCCGAACTCGATCTCAAGGCCACCGGCATCGAGGGGGTCTCTGGCGCGACCATGACGAGCATGGCCATCGCCCAAAGCGTGAAAGCGCGCCTCAAACTCAGCCGCGACGAACTCGCCGCGCGCGTGCCGCTCCGTTTCGCGTGGCGTGACTACGGCCTGCTCGCCGTCCTCGCCGCCGCGGCGCTTATGGCCTTCGGCAAACCGGAATGGCGTCACCGCTGGAAGCGCCCCTACCAAATCATCCTCATCGTCTATGTCGGCTTCATCGCCGGCGATCTCATCGCCCAGAAACTCTTCGTTGGCTGGACGCGCGCCGGCATCCCGTGGACCACCGCTCCCGGCCTCGTTCTTCTGGCCGCCGCCGCGCTCGTCGTTCCGTGGACGACGGGAAAACCTTTCTACTGCCACCACATCTGCCCGCACGGCGCCGCTCAGGAATTCACTTGGAATTTCCGTTTGATGGTGGGCCGTGCGCTCCGCGCGCGGCTGCCGGGAAGCTCTCCC
>JANXLP010000109.1 GCA_025355125.1 Opitutaceae bacterium
ATCGCACTGGGGGGAACCATTAGCACGCAACACGGCACCGGGATCGCCCGCACGCCGTGGGTGGAAAAACAGTACGAACCGCTGATCCCGATCTTCACCGAGTTGAAGCGCATCTACGACCCAAAGAACATCCTGAACCCCGGCAAACTCATCGCCACTGTCACGGGTTACCTGAATTCCGCCTCCGGCCGCGCTGATCGGTAACGCGATGGCGACCGTTTTCCTAGCTCCGCTCAGTTTATGAGCCCCGCCACTAGCAACGCGAGCGACCCTCATTCGCTCGTGAATCGTGCGCTGTGGATACTGATGCTGGCAGGCTGCGCCGGGCTGGCCGACTGGTTTGCGCCGGTGATTTTTTCGGGCCATTCCCTGGTGCTCGGCCTTGTGTTCTACTGGATCTCATTGCGCCGCCTCGGCCCCAGGTGGGCGATTCCCGTTCTGCTCACCAGCTTGGTGGTCCTTACCATCAAATGGGGTCAGCCGTATTCATCGACACTGCTCACACTCGAGGGCCTCTGGGTGGGCTGGGTCTGGAGCCGGGGACGGCACCCCTTGCTCGCCGATTTCATGTTTTGGGGCCTCTTCGGCACACCGTTATCTTGGTTCCTCTACAAATACGTCGACCCCATTCCGCATCCTGCGTTTGAACAGGCGCTGGTGGTGCAAGTGGCCAACGGCTTGATCGCCGTCTGGATCGCAATCGTCGCCACGGGGTTTATCCCGTTTTTCGCGCCACGGGTCGGCAAAAAAATCGACGATAGTTTTCGTGGTTTTCTGCTCAAGCGCTACCTGGTGTTCGGAACCTTTCCGGTGTTGATCGCCGGTTTGCTGGCGGCGCGGCAATTTGAACGCAGCGCGTTGGAGGAAGCGCGCAACAATCTCACGACCACGGCCGCGCATCTGGCGCTGAATATCGGGCGTGAATTGGAAACCGGCTATGACGCGGTCAGCACCGCCGCCGCCCGAGAGTCGTATCTCGCCAAAATGGAGCAGGGCAATCGCGTGGCCGCAGACCTCAAGGTCGCCCACGCCCAAGCCCCCAACTTCATTACCATGCTGGTGGCTGATACGAGTGGCGCCGTAATCGCCATCTCCACCCGAGGCGAAGCCGGGGGGCCGCAACCGGTCGCCGGAGTTCGGTCGATTGCCGACCGCGAATATTTTTCCGTCCCTCTCAGCACGGGATCGCTTTATATCTCCGACGTTTTTCAAGGCCGCGGCCTCGGCCAAGACATACTCTTTGCCATCAGCGCTCCGGTCATCAATCAGGCGGGCGACCGCACCGGCCTCATCGAAGGTTCGTGGCAGGTGAGCACGCTCGATCCCCTGGTGCGGATAAACGCGTCCGGCGACGCCTGGCGGGTGCTATTGACCGACCGCAAGCTCAAGGTGATCAGCGGAACCGATTTCGACTATGCGCCCCTCATGCCGTTGGCCGGCACCGCAATCGGCGATCAGATCAGATCTGCGGACGCCGGCAAGCCCACCCGCTTCACGGCCGAGATCGGAGGCGAGCGATTCAGCTTCCTTTCCGTGAGTGTCATCGTGCCGCGCACCGGCTGGACCATTACCGTGCAACGGAAGTGGGGTGACATCCTTTCGCCCATCACGAGGGGCTTTCTCACCTTCATCGCCGTCGCGCTGCTGGCGGCCCTGGTCGCTGTTGTCTTCACCGCGTGGTCCATTCGCGATTTTCTGCGCGCCTGGAGTGAGCTGTTGGCGTTTGCCCGGAATCCCATCGTCAACTCCCGCCGGCTGGACGAATCCCGCGGGCTCGAACTCCCGCAAGAGTTCAACGAGCTCATCCACCATCTCTCCGTGATGGCAGACCGGCTGCAGTCGGAGCGCAGCCAGCGCGAATTACTGCTGGCGGAGCTGGAATCGCGGGTGCAAACCCGAACTAAGGAGCTGCAAGCCGCCTTGGGATCTGCTCAGGCGGCCGATCGCGCCAAGTCGGCATTTCTCGCCACGGTGAGCCACGAACTGCGCACGCCGCTAACTTCGATTATTACGGGCACCGGACTCTTGAAAATGAGCCCCACGGCCAAGACCGAAATGGATGAGCGCACGTTGCGCACCCTCGAAAAATCAAGCCAAGTCCTGATGTCCGTGATCTCCGATGTCCTCGATTATTCCAAGCTGGAGGCCGGCAGTGTAAATATCGCGCGCCAGCCATTACGCCCTGAGTCGATTGTGGCAGAAGTAGTTGCGATTCTTTACCCGACCGCGAAGCAGGCGGGACTGTCACTCAAACTCGAAACCCGCTTCGCGCCCGAGTTCGCGTGGAACGGCGATGCAGGGCACCTGCAACGAGTGCTCGTCAACCTGGCTGGCAACGCGGTGAAATTCACCGTGACGGGCGGTGTGAAGATCACCACGTGGGCCACGGCGGGCACCGAGCCGCGGCTCTATTTTTCAGTGCAGGATTCCGGCCCCGGAATTCCCGCTGAGCAACTGGAGGCGATCTTCGAGCCGTTTGTGCAATTGCCGAACAGCCGGGTGTTGTCACAAGCGGGCACCGGCCTCGGCCTGACCATCAGCCGCAAACTCGTCCGCGCCATGGGCGGCGAAATTAAGGTGTTTTCGAGCTTCGGCCAGGGTTCGACGTTTGAATTTTGGGTCCCCTGAACCAGCCAACTCGCCGATTTAGAAAGGACCGACGCCAATCAGAAGGGACGGAGCCGAAGGGCGGAGGGAGCCGAAGGGCCTGGCCGTGGTTTGTTAGTTATGGGTTTAAAAACGCCGCGTGGACCGGATCTATTCATTATCGGAACAGATGTTTGCAATTATTTGTGGCAGACAGATCGCGGTTATTTTCACCGCTCAAAATACCCATAAAAATAACAAAACACGGCCAGACCCTTCGGCTCTACCGGACCCTTCGGCTCTACCGACCCTTCGACACGACCGCGTCCCGATGCAGCGAAAACAACGGTCGTAGTTTGACTGCCTCGGCTCGGGTTTGCGTTTCCGGAGCCGTTCGAAGGGGTGCCTTACTTTATTGACGATTGGGTAAGGTGGGATTTGTTCCCGGGCATGGCGACCACTCTGCGGATCAAGATCACGGCGAAGCGGCAGGCGACGTTTCCGGCGGCGGCGCTGCGGGCGATGCAGGCCAAGCCGGGGGACTATCTTGCCCTGATCGAAGATCGCGGAACGTGGCGGCTGGAATCGGCGGCCGTCGATCACGGTAAGCTTGCGCCGTTGCGGGCGCTGGTTGCCGGGAACAAGGCCGGTGCTTTTGATCTGACCGGCTGGCGCGAAAAACCAAAAAATCATGCCCTCCTACGGGATTGATACCTCGGTTTTGGTGCGTCTGCTCACGGGATCGCCGCCCGCCGATTTTCAGGCCACGGTAGCAAAGCTCACTGCTTTACGCTCAAAACATGCGGTGCCCATTCTGGCCACGAATATCGTGATCGCGGAGGCTTATGCGGTCGTGCAACACCACTATGGGGTGAGCAAAGAAGAGGCCCGCCGCGCACTGCGTTCTGTGCTCACCAGCGGGTTGATTGAGCCGGCGGCGGGAGTGTCGGTATTGGATGCTTTGGATGCGGCCAAGGAGCCGGGGCTCACGGATCGGCTCATCCTGATTGAGCACGCGCAACTCGGCGCGGTTTTGCTTACGCATGATCGCAAGCTGGCGGGCCAAAAGGGGGCGCAACGGCTATGAAAGCAGGCCAGTAGGAGGGAGGACCAGAGGCCGAAGAAGGCGGTTTTTTGCGGTTAAAATTCCGGGCGCATGGGATCTAGAGCAGCTCGCGATGAGCTTCGGCGGGCGACATCACGCGGAGGCCGAAAGCGGTGGCGGGGGCGAAATCGCGGGGATTGCGGGCTACGATTACTTTGCTCGCGGTAGAGAGAGCAGCGGCGACAAAGGGGAGGTCGTCGAGGTCGGGCCAAGTGGCGGCGGGCACGGTAGAAGGTTTAACGAGGACGCCGTTGGCGCGGAGCTTTAAGATTACGCCGACGCGATCGGCGGGTTTGATGGCGTCGGCAAATACCGGGCGGCCCAGCACGTCGGCGTATTCACGCAGGATGGCGTCGGAGTAGGCGACGGCCAGTCGCTCGGCGAAGAACGCGCCGACGAGGGCGGATGCGGCGCCTTGGCGCGAAATGAGTCCGGCGACGATGACGCTCGTATCGAGCACTACCGCGTTCATGCGCGGGCTCGGGCGCGACGGGTTTCTTTGATCACGGCCGTGATTTGGGCGGGCGTCATCTTGTCCAAGCCCGTTTCGGCCGCGCGCGTCCGGATGCGCTCCAATGCGCCGATGGCGAGACTGTCGATGGCGAGTTTCTCAAGCTCGCGGCCCAATCCGCTGAGGGGCGTGCCGTTGGCGGCAAGCTCGGCGGTTTCACGGAGGAAGCGGGAGACGGGGATGCCGCGTTTACGGGCGGCGGAACGGATCTTGCGCTCGGTCGCGGCGGGGGCGTGGAAGGAGAGCGTGGGCATGGATCTATAGATTCCTCCAGATTGAGGGGTGTCAAGAAACCGGACTGAGGCGGAAGGTTGGAATGCCGGGGAATTCCGCCACTTGGTGCAATCGTGGGCGGCGGCTTTGGCTGAACAGGAGGCCGGATTTTTGGCCACAAAAAACACAAAGGGATTCTGGCTGCGGCGGTGGTTGCGCGGCGCCTATAGGCGCGATGGGGACTCGGTCGGAGTCGGAGGGCTTTTTTGTGCTTTTTGTGGCGAAAAATCCGGGGCTTGAAGTGCTCTCCACTCGCTGGCCAGACCGTGTGAAAACTCGGGGCCTGATCGCGTATAGCTCGATATTGAAAACCTTGCTTGCCGCTGTGCTGAAATACTGAGCGCCCGAAGACCTTCGTTTTACAATTTCAGCGACGCGCCGAGTTTTCACACAGTCTGTGGCGCTCGCGGCTACGGCGGGGAGTCAGACGAGCGGAGATCAAACTAACAAACAACGGCCAGACCCCTCGGCTCGACCGTGACCCCTCGGCTCGACCGTGTAGAATTTAAAGACCGGCCAATTTAGGCAGTGCTATGGCTGTAAATATATTCGCGAGCACATGCACGGTGCCGGCTGCAATCATGCCGTATTGTCGGTAAATAGTTCCGAAGATCAGGCCTCCTAAAAATGCCGATAACATGATGGGTCCTTGGTAAGCACCGCCAACATGCTGCACGGCAAAAATCACTGATGTGATCAGCAAGCTAAGATTCGCGCCGTGGCTAATTCTTTCCAGTTTCGAGTCCAGAAATCCTTGAACCCAACCGCGGTAGAAAAACTCTTCTCCGAATGAGAATGCTAAGGTTGAAAGTGCGAATGAGATGATCCGCAGGGGTGACGAAAATGCGAACTGCGCTATGGGCACCTGCAGCGAGCGAAAAATTACTAGGCTGCACCCGAAGAGTCCGATAGCGGACAAGATAACTGCCAAGATGACTTTCGAATACTGTGCGGACTCGCGATATTTGAACCAATAATTTCCAGTTTCCGACCGAAGCAATTGACCTGCATAGATCGCCACGGAAATTGCGGGCTAAAGAATGAGCGCCCCCGGCACCCAGACTACAAGTTGGATGACCGCCTTTTTATCACCCAACAGAACGGCTGAAAAAACCAGCGACAAAGTGGCCGCGAGCGCGATTGCACCGCCTCCGATCAAAAACGAAATTTGGCGCCGATCACTCTTCTTCCAGTTTTGGATGACAAAAATTACCGCGAAGACGAAAAACGGAAAGATGGCCAGCCGTAGGACCAATAGAAAAACATTCATTCAATAGGTGTCTGATATGCGGCTGATTGTCGGACAATGAAAGTGCGTTCGCACGTTTACCGCGCCTGCGCGGAGTAGCGGCGGAGGTCGAGGGTGTGGCGGCCTTCGGGGGGGAAGTCGATTTTGGGAATGAAGCGGGATTGGCCGAGGGTGTGGGGCCAGGGTTCCCAGCGGTCGAGGCGGCGTTGAGTGGCGTCTTTGTCGTTGGCGGGGACGGACGGGTAGGCGGTGTTGCGCGGGTTCCAGACGTGCCAGCGGGCGGCGGTGATTACCGTGAGCGTCGTGCGGTCCACCCACTCAAGGAGGAGGGGCGCGTGGACGGGGACGTGGGGTTGGAGTGACGGTGTGAGGTAGAAGGCGCGGTAGCGAATGCCCGTCGCTGCCGCGACGGGCAGTTGAGAGCTGAGAGTTGAGGCTTGAGAGTTGGAGACATTGCGGAATTCGCAGGGGAGGCCGTTGACGAGGAGGAGGCCGGCTTCGAGGGCGGTGGACTCGGTGAGGCTCGCTTCCAGGCGGTCGAGGGAGGCGTCCACGGTGCGGGCGACGGTGCCGGCGTTGGGGGATTCACCGAGGAGCGGCCAGGCCTCCAGCGCTTGTCTGAAGACAATCGTTGGGGTTTCGGGTTTGGGGTTTCGGGTTCCGGGTTTCGGAATGGTGAGGGTGAATTCGCCGACTTTGGGGAAGCGGAATTCCCACGGGGCGCGGAGCCATTCGACGTCAAAGGGAATGCCGTGGGCCTTGAGGTCATTGCAGATGGCGGTGAGGTCTTCCCAGACGAAGGCGGGCAGGAAGAAGCGGTCGTGGAGTTCGCCGGCCCAGCGGATGAACGGATCTTTCATCGGCGCGGCGCAGAGGCGGGCGAGGATGGCGCGGATGAAGAGGCCGACGAGGGATTGGACGTAGTTTTGCGGATGCGTCTCGAAGGCGCGGAACTCGACGAGGCCGAGGCGGCCGTTGGGCGAAAAAGGATTCCAGAGTTTATCGACGCTGATCTCGGCGCGGTGGGTGTTGCCGCTGCGATCCATGAGGAGGTCGCGGAAGAGGAGATCGTAAAGCGGGAGGTTTTGCGGGGTGCCGAGATTTTCCGCGGCGGCGCAGGCGATCTCGAGTTCGTAGAGGGCCTCGTAGGTGGATTCGTCGATGCGCGGGGCCTGCGAGCTCGGGCCCATGTAGGCGCCGGTGAAGGCGTAGCTCAGCGCGGGGTGGCGTTGGAAATAGCGGATGACCGAGGGGAGCAGCGTGGGGAAGGCGAAGAAGGGCGAGTAGAGTCCGGGCGGGGCGCCGAAGACGAGGTGCGCGCCGCCGCCGGTGCCTACTTCGCGGCCGTTGAGCTGGAGCTTGCGCGCGCAGAGGCCGACGGAAGCGGCGGCGGTGTAGAGCTGCGCGAGCTGGTGATCGTAGTCGGCCCACGTGGCGCAGGGGGCGACGTTGATTTCCAAGACGCCGGGATCGCTGGCGAGGCCGACAGTGGGCAGCGCGGCGTCGGGCGGTGGCGCGTAGCCGGCGAGGACGGCGCCGGTGATTTTTTGCGCGACGAGCGTTGCCTCGATCAGCGGAAGAATCGTGAGGTAGGACGCGAGCAGTAGCGGTGGGATGAAAATCTGCAGCGCGCCATCGCGGATTTCGGCGGTGAGGGCGCGGCGGAGATTTTTCTCGGCGAGATGACCGAGAGGGAGGCGGAGACCGGCGGCGCTTTCGCCGGGGAAGAGGGGGATGATTGCGGAGTGCGGATTGTGGAGTGCGGATTGGGCGGAATCGGCGGGGAAGGCGGGGGACCAGTCGTCGGTGATCCATTTTTCTTCGACGTGGTCGAGGGGGAGGACGTAGCCGATGGGGGTGTCGGGCGCGGCGGGTTCG